>JAZOCG010000100.1:0-8443 GCA_045596345.1 Acutalibacteraceae bacterium | reverse complement strand
GGCATCCAGCCGTCCGTAGCGGATGTTGTCCATCACCGTCGCGGCGAAGATCATCACATCCTGCTGGACGATACCGACCTGCTCGCGCAACGAGCGCAGGGTGACGTCGCAGACGTCCTGCCCGTCGATGGTCACCCGCCCATCCGCGATCTCATAAAAACGCGGAATGAGATGGCACAGCGTGGTCTTGCCACCGCCCGACGGACCGACCAGAGCGACTGTCTTGCCCGCGGGAATATCGAGGTTGACGTGTTCAAGGACGTTGACCCCCTCGTCGTAGTGGAAGGTCACGTCTTCCAGACGGATATGCCCGCCGTCGCAGACGAGCGGTTTGGCATCGGGACTATCCGTAATCTCCGGCTCCACCGCCATCAGCTCCTGAAAGCGCAGGAACCCCGCCATGCCCGTCGTATACTGCTCAACGAAGTTTGCGAGCTTGCGGATGGGGGCAAGAAACGAGGAAATGTACATTGTGAACACCAACAGATCTACGTATTCCAGCTTCTGCCCAATGATGAGTAAGCCCCCCGCGGCGATGACCGCGACGTTGATAAGGTTGGTAATAATATCCGATCCTGCGCCGAAGATGCCCATCTGCTTATAAAAGCCGTTGCGGGCGGTGCGGTAAGCATCGCTCCCCGCCTGAAAACGGGCTAGCTCATACGGTTCGTTGGTAAACGCCTTGGCGGTGCGTACACCCGAGATGCCCGACTCAATATCGCTGTTGATGATGGCGATTTTCTCCTTCACCTTGCGGCTGGATGCGCCCATATGTTTCCGCCGCATCACGGTGAAGCCGATGAGCAGCGGCACCAGCAGGGTGATGACCAACGCGAGCTCCCACCGAATGGTGAACATAATGATCAACGAGCCGGCAAGCGTGATGATGGAGATAAACAGATCCTCTGGACCGTGGTGCGCCAGCTCCACCACCTCAAACAAATCGCTGATCACACGCGACATCAGCGACCCTGTGCGGTTTTTATCATAAAAACGAAAAGACAGTTTCTGCAGATGCGAGAACAGATCCCGTCGCATATCCGTCTCCATATACACGCCGAGCATATGCCCTTTGTAGGTAACGAAGAACTGGAATGCGCCCTTGACGATATATGCCGCGACCAGCACGATCATCCACACGTAAAACGCGCGAAACGCATTCGCGGGGAGCAACGTGTTGAGTGCGTATTTTGAGATGAGCGGGTACACCAGATCCACCGCCGCGATGAAAAACGCACAGATCAGATCCAGAATAAACAACCACCTATACGGTTTATAATAGGAAATGAATTTCTTGAGCATAACGATCCCTCCGTAGAACACCACCATTATACTGCTATCGTCGCCACTTTGCAAGAAATTTACGCATAATAAGTTTGACCTCCTCCATACAGTATAGCGGAGGGGATCAACGATGTTTTTTGTGATAAAAAAACGACACGCGTATGTCGCGACTGCGGCGTGCGTGGCACTGTTAATGGGAACGTTGTCGCTGGGTGCACACCGCGAACAGGCGGCACGTGCCACCGCGGCGGGGGCGGATAACTGGGGGTTAAGTTTTCAGCAGGAGGGTCAGCCGCCAATCGCCAACGTTTCATCTGAAGAGTTGGCGCAATACGACGCCTGCTACGTCGGCGATACGTCGAAAAAAACGCTGTATCTCACCTTTGACGCGGGGTTCGAGAACGGGTATACGCCCGCCATCCTCGACGCACTCAAAAAGCACAACGTGCAAGCGGCTTTTTTCGTCGTTGGGCACTATCTTGAGACCGCGCCCGATCTGGTCAAACGGATGGTCGAGGAAGGGCACGTCGTCGGCAACCATACCTACCATCATCCCGATATGTCCGCCATCCGCGACCAGGCGGCATTTCGCGCGGAGCTTACGCAGACCGAGGATGCGTACAAAGAGATCGTCGGCGCGGATATGCCGAAATTATACCGCCCGCCGCAAGGAAAATACAGTATCGACAATCTCAAATCGGCACAAACGCTCGGGTACAAAACGCTGTTTTGGAGTTTGGCGTATGTTGATTGGATGCAGGATAAACAGCCAACCGCCCAGCAAGCGTTTGACAAGCTCATCCCGCGGGCACACAACGGCGCGGTGGTGCTGTTGCACAGCACCTCGGCGACCAACGCGCAGATCCTCGATGAACTGTTGACGAAGTGGGAGCAGATGGGCTACACATTTGGACGCATTTCCGAGCTGTGCGGCGTATAAGTGGCTCTTTTCTCGGCAATACTGTGAGTGGTCAACCGACCAATCCGGCAGAAAGGAGATCGTACCATGGATAAAGCCAATCACAGCATCCGCTGCACCGTGTCTTCCTGCGTGAACCACTGCGAGCGCGAAAATTATTGCAGTCTTGACAGCATTCAGGTCGGCACGCATGAGTGTGATCCCAAACAGGATCAGTGCACCGACTGCCAGTCTTTTGCGAAGAAGTAAAAGGCTCGGTGTGCCGAAAAAACCGCTTCTGCTATTTGCAGAAGCGGTTTTTTACGGTGTACACAAAAAAGCTCTTGCCGCACATCGCCGTAATGCGGTGATTGTCGAAACCCGCGTTGCGATGTGCTTGAATTGCTATCGCAATTCCTAAATTTCTACTTGCAATAGGGGAGATTTTGGTGTACAATAGTAGACGCTTTGGAAAAGCGACTATGTCCGCCCGTGGCGAAGCTGGATATCGCAGTGGATTCCGATTCCAAAGGCCGGGGGTTCGAATCCCTCCGGGCGGGCCAGAAAAGAGAGTACTGACCGTAAGGTCGGTGCTCTCTTTTTTTGACGGATTTGAAGCCCAAGAGGGTGAATGCCGACCGGATCCGTTTCTATTTGCACCATCTCACAAAACGCATGCAATTTAACCTTTTAATACAATAATATAATTTATACTTGCCAAATGTTCAATTTTTTTGTATAATAGAAAATGCATTATTTTTATTGATATAATTAAAGGAGGAAATTTTATGAAACGCATTCTTTCTGTTTTATTCGCTTTGGCGATGATCCTGTCGCTGGCAGCGTGCGGCGGCGGCGCGGCGATGACGATGGGTACCGGCGGCACATCCGGAACCTACTACGGCTACGGTGGCGTTCTGGGTAACCAGATCAAGACCTCTACCGGTATCGCCGTTAACGTCGTCTCCACCGACGGCTCCAAGGCCAACATCCTCGGCATCGATGCGGGCAACTATCAGCTCGGCACGGTGCAGTCCGACGTTATGGCTTATGCCTGGAAGGGCACTCGCTCCTTCGAGAAGGACGGCAAGATCGATTCCTTCCGCGTGGTGGGCGGTCTGTACGCCGAAGCAGTGCAGCTGGTGACCATGAAGTCGGATATCAAGAGCGTTGCCGATCTGAAAGGCAAAAAGGTCTCTATCGGTGCCGCCGGCTCCGGCGTGTACTTTAACGCCATCGACGTTCTGGGCGCGGCAGGTCTGTCTGAGACAGATATTCAGCCGCAGTATCAGTCCTTCGGCGACAGTGCTGACGCACTGAAGGACGGCAAGATCGACGCCGCGTTCATCGTGGCGGGTGCTCCCACCCCCGCGATCCAGGAACTGATGACCTCCAGCACGGCATACCTCGTCCCCATCGACGGCGATATTGCTACCAAGCTGATGAACGAATCTCCCTTCTACACCACCTACAAAATCCCCGCAGGCACCTATGAAGGTCAGACGGCGGACGTGACCACTGTGACGGTTAAAGCTACGCTGATCGTCAGTGCCGATGCGTCTGAAGACGACGTATACAAGCTGACAGCCGCCATCTACGATAACGTCGACACCATCACCGCCTCCCACGCAAAGGGTGCGGAACTGAACATCGAGAACGCCACCAGCGGTATGGAGGCTCCCTTCCACAAAGGTGCCGCCAAATACTTCGCTGAAAAGAACGTAACGGTGGCTACCGAGTAATCTCTTGTTTGTTTCACTGCTGGGTGCGGCGAAGGTCGCCGCAGCCGAATTTTTATCTAGGAGGTGGTTCCCATGGCTTTCTTTAAGAAAAATACCCCCCCTGAAACGCAGGAGCCTATGGATCTGGATTCGGTTATGAAGAAATTCGACCGCGAATCCAACGTCCGTGTATGGGAAGGTGTGCCCAAGATCCTTGTGACCTGTATTCTGGCCGCCTTCTCGGTGTTCTGCATCTACGTAACGTTGTTTGCCACCTGGCTGGACGAATTGCGTCTGGCTTCGTTTATGGCCTTTATTATGCTCATAGGCTTCCTGGTCTTCCCTGCGAAGAAAGGCATACAAAAGGTCAATTCCATACCCTGGTACGATATCCTGTTGATGGTATGCGGTACCGCGGCTTTCCTCTACTACGCCATCAATGCCGAGACTATTGTGAGCCGCTTTAAGATCAACACACCCGAAGTGATCATCGGCATTATCGGCATTATCTGTCTGGCGGAGCTGTGCCGTCGCAGTGTGGGTCTGCCTATTCTATGCGTGGCGGCCGTCCTGCTGGTATACGCGCTGATCTGGGGCTCGACCAATCCCAGTATGCTCGCCCGCGTGACCGAGAATGTCCGTGTGCTGTTCTACTCTAAGGAAGGTATCCTGTCCACCCCCATCAACGTCTGCTCAAAATACATCGTGATGTTCATCATCTTCGGTGCATTCTTAGAGCGCACCGGTATTGCGGATTTCTTTATCAAGATCGCGAATGCCTTAGTCGGTCGTTTCTCCGGCGGTCCGGCTAAAGTGGCTGTGGTCGCCTCCGCGCTGGAGGGTATGGTGTCCGGCTCGTCGGTCGCCAACACCGTCGGCTCCGGTGCCGTGACCATCCCGCTGATGAAAAAGACCGGCTACAAGCCCGAGTTTGCCGCGGCGGCAGAAGCCTCTGCCTCCACCGGCGGACAGATCATGCCGCCGATCATGGGTGCCGCCGCCTTTTTGATGGCGGAGACCATCGGTGTCCCCTATTCCAACGTCGTGCTTCGTGCCATTCTGCCGGCGGTGCTGTATTTTGCCGGTGTGTTCATCACCGTTCACCTCGAAGCCAAAAAAGAGGGCTTGCGCGGGTTGACTAAAGAAGAGCTCCCCCGCCTCAAGCCCCTGCTCAAGCAGACCTATCTGCTTTTGCCGCTGATCCTGCTGATCTATTTGGTTGGCACCAGCACCCGCTCCATTGCTTACGCCGCGGCGATCGCCATTGTGGCGGCGATCGTGGTGAGCCTGTTCAACAAAGAGCACCGCATCACCCCCAAGCGACTGTTAGAGGCTCTGGCAGCGGGCGGTCAAGGAATGATCACCGTCGCTGCCGCCTGCGGTGTCGCCGGCATCATCGCCGGTGTCATCGGTGTCACCGGTCTGGCCTACACCCTGTTTAACGGCATCGTCGCGCTTGCGGGCAACCAGGTCATCATCGCGCTATTCCTGACGATGCTGTGTTGCATCGTGCTCGGTATGGGCGTGCCCACCACCGCCAACTACTGCATTATGGCTGCCACCTGTGCCCCCATCCTCGTGCAGATGGGTGTGCCGATGATCGCCGCGCATTTCTTCGTGTTCTATTTCGGCATCGTTGCCGACCTGACGCCGCCCGTTGCCCTTGCGGCTTATGCCGGCGCAGCGATCGCGCAGGCTAACCCGATGAAGACCGCCTTCACCGCCACCAAGCTGGCGATCGGCGCGTTCATCGTACCGTATGTGTTTGCACTCAATCCCGCTATGCTGTTCATCGACACTTCCGTCGGTGAGGTCGTCCTCATCTGCATCACCTCGTTTGTAGGCATCTTCGCGGTATCCGCAGCACTGGAAGGCTACTTCCTGCACGGGATGAAGTGGTATGAACGCATCGTCTGCGCAGTTGGCGGTCTGTTGCTCATCTACCCCGGCATCGTAACCGATCTGATCGGTCTTGCACTGGTCGCCGTGGCAGTGGTCGCACAGATCATTACCAAAAGAAAAAACGCGCTCGAATCCGCGCAAATGTAACAGTCTATATAAGAACGCCCCCGCTGTTCGGATGAACAGCGGGGGCGTGGTTTATTTACCTTATATATAACTCAGCGTTACACCGTCGGCGTTGCCGTCGATGGCAACCGCGGTGACAGGGTCATCGTGGCGGTTTACGATGGTCTCGGCGATCTTATTCTCCACCTCGCGGCGAATGAGGTTGCGTAGGTCGCGCGCACCGCGCTTACCGCCGTGGGATTTCTCCGCCAGCGCACTAAGTGCCGCATCCGTCCACGTCAGCGCAATGCCGCGCTCGGCGAGCGGATCGACCAGTTCCGTGAGCATCAGCCGCGCAATGTCCACAAAGTTCTCCTTGGACAACGGGCGGAAGAACACGATCTCGTCCACACGCCCGATAAACTCGGGGCGCAGAAAATCGCTGAGTGCCTTGATGGCACGATCCTTCGCCGCATCGCTCTCGGTCTTGCCGAAGCCCATCAGATTTTCCTTAAGCTGACTGCCCGCATTGGAGGTCATCACGATGACGGTGTTCTCGAAATTCACCACGCGCCCGTGCGCGTCGGTCACACGACCCTCGTCGAGGATCTGCAGGAGAATGTTGAGCACATCGGGGTGCGCCTTCTCGATCTCGTCAAACAGAATAACGGAATACGGCTTACGGCGCACCTTCTCGGTCAGCTGCCCCGCCTCGTCATAACCGACGTAGCCGGGGGGCGAGCCGATGATGCGGGACACCGCGTGCTTTTCCATAATCTCCGCCATATCCAACCGAATGAGCGTTTCGGGGGTGTCGAACAGTTGCGCGGCGAGCACCTTGACCAGTTCGGTCTTACCGATACCCGTCGAGCCAACGAAGATGAAGGACGCGGGACGGCGACGGGGGCTGATCTGCACCCGACTGCGGCGAATGGCGGCGGCAACCGCCTCGACTGCTTCTTCCTGCCCGATGACTTTTGCGCGCAAGGCGTTTTCCAGCTGTGACAGCCGCCCAAGCTCGCTCTCCTGCACTTTGGATGCGGGGATACCCGTCCACAGTTCGATCACCCGTGCGAGTGCTTCCGCGGTCACAGGAGCGGCAGTCGCCGCCTCGCGCGTTTCCTCCGCCTGCTGTTGCACCTGCAACAGTTGCGCGCGGGTGTTGGCGAGTGCTTCGTAGTCGATGGTCTCCGCATTCATCGCGGTTTCTTCCTCGGTTTTCAGGCGGGCTTCCTCCGCCTGCAGGCGGGCGTAGTCGTCCGCTTTTTTGTTGGCGAGTGCGGTCGCGGCACACGCCTCGTCCAGCAGGTCGATCGCCTTATCCGGCAAATAGCGGTCGGTGATATACCGCTCGGCGAGCGACACCGCGCGACGGAGCACCTCATCAGCAACCGTCACACCGTGGTATCCCTCATAATACGGACGCACACCGCGCAAAATTTCATACGCCTCCTCCATCGACGGTTCTTCCACCGTCACGGGCTGGAAGCGTCGCTCAAGAGCGGCATCTTTTTCGATATATTTGCGATATTCATTGAAAGTGGTCGCACCGATGACTTGAATTTCCCCGCGGGACAGCGCAGGCTTGAGGATGTTCGCCGCGTTCATACTGCCCTCGGCATCCCCCGTACCGACAAGGGTGTGTACCTCATCGATAAACAGGATGATGTTGCCCGCCGCCTTGACCTCATCGACGAGCCCCTTGATACGGCTCTCAAACTGACCGCGGAACTGTGTGCCCGCGACCAGTGCGGTCATATCCAACAGATGCAGTTCCTTATTTTGCAGACGAAGCGGTACTTCCCCCGCCACCATCCGCTGAGCGAGCCCCTCCGCGATGGCGGTTTTACCGACACCCGGCTCGCCGATCAAGCAAGGGTTATTCTTGGTGCGACGGGAAAGGATCTGTGTGACGCGGTAGATCTCCCGCTCACGCCCGATGGTGGGGTCCATACGCCCGTCCCGTGCCTTGGCGGTCAGGTCGGTGCAATACTGATCAAGGTATTTGCGTTTCTTATCTTTATCGGTTTTTTTACTTTTTTTGGGCGGCTCGCTGTTCGGCGCATCGCCTTTTGCGGGAGCACCGGGGAACTGACTGCCGAACAAATTCTGCAAAAACGGAAAGGCCGGTGCGCCGCCGGGAGAGAAACCGTCTTCTTCGTCGTCCCCCTCGCCCTCGGTCATCGCCATCATTTCTTCCATCTGCTCGGTCATCTGCTCGACGTCCTCGTCGCTGATGCCGAATTTTTTAAGCATATCGTTGACAGGCTGAATGCCGAGCTCTTTCGCGCAGGTAAGGCAATAGCCCTCGTTTGTCGTTTCGCCGTTGTCCACGCGGGTGACAAACACCACGGCGGGACGCTTTTTACAACGGGCACAGGTTATCATCGAATTCATCCTTTCTTGGGGTTGGGAGCGGCAGGCAAGGTATCTCGGCGGATACGCAGGAACATCTGCAGATAGCCGACAAAGGCGATCAGCATCGACACGCCCACCAGTGCGACCAGCAACCACAGCACCCACGGTGCAGACA
>JAZOCG010000099.1:0-7375 GCA_045596345.1 Acutalibacteraceae bacterium | reverse complement strand
ATATAATTAATATATATTATATAGCGAAAATTTGTCGAAAATAGAGAAAAGGAGGCGAATCGCCTCCTTTTTGAGTTAAAAATTATGCTGTTTATACGCGTCGCCGTCTATATTCTTCCACGTGAAACCCTCGTCGGTGAGGATGAGGCAGCTGTGCGGTGACCCTTCCTTCGGGATGGATACCGAGCCGGGATTTATGTAGGTATGCGTCGGATACTCCTCATATGCCGGCACGTGTGTGTGCCCGTGAAGCAGGATATCCCCCGCCGAGAGCGGCGGCAGATTGGCGTTATTGTGCACGTGTCCGTGGGTGGCGTAGATCATCCGTCCACCCGCATACAGCACCGCATAATCCGCCATAATGGGGAATTGCAACACCATCTGATCCACATCGCTATCGCAATTTCCGCGTACGCAAAGGATGTCCTCTTTTCGCTCGTTTAACAGCGCAATGACCGCTTTGGGATCATACTCGAGCGGCAGATCGTTGCGCGGTCCGTGATACAGAATGTCGCCGAGTAATAGCAGTTTATCCGCGCCTTCGCGGTCGTACGCATCGAGCAGAGCACGGCAAAAATACGCCGAGCCGTGGATATCGGATGCGATCAGCAGTTTCATACGGTTTCCTCCGTTTTGGTGATCGATTTCTTCAGTTGACGAAATACGGCGAGCAGCAGCGGCACCAGTACGATCTCCGCCGCCAATGCGGCGAGGAAGATGTTCTCATTCGGCAGAAACGAGGTGGTGCCGTCATTGTTGATCACCGTGTCGGCGTTGGCGAGCACCGCCGCACCAATGGCAGGACCGATAACGCCGGGAATAAGCACCTGTGAGAAGATACGCAGACCCTGGAACATCCCCGCCTTGCCCGCGGGGGTGTAGTCACGGATCGCCGCGCCGAACACCGCCATACCCGCCAGATACCCGCACATCATCAGCAAGGAGCCGATAAATACGGGGACCGCCGCACGGGCAAAGAACAGCACCACGTACCCCGCCGCGAGCGACAGCGCACATACCGTCGCCGAATAGGCAAATCCGCGCTTATCGTATACCTTTCCCCACAGCGCGGTACACACCGAGGCGACCACGATCGCGGGTGCCATGATCAGCACGTAGTCGGTCATCCCGAGACTTTTTTCGTAATACAGGATAAGATATGGCATAAAAATCTGGATGGAGATATTAAACAGTGCAAACGCCGCGAGGAACAGGTACAATAACGGATGTTTCTTCACCGTCGAGGGGCGAAAACCATAAAAAATGTTGGCAAAATACCCGCTCTGTGTCGGGGCGATGGGCGGCTCTTTGATGAGAAACAGCCCCAGCACGCCGATGGCAATCACTACCCCGCCGATGATGGAGAAAATGAGCGTCCAACTATCGGCGAGTGTCAGATCAAAGAACATAAACCCGCCGAACACGGCAAGAATAGCGACCAGCGGCATCATCGCGTTAATGCCCTCAGCACTGCCGCGGTTGGTCGCATCCGTCGAGTCGGTCAACCATGCGTTAAACGCCGCGTCGTTGGCTGTCGACCCAAAAAAGGTCATCACGCAGTCAAGAATAATGGTCAACGACACGCCGAGCGTCGCCGCCGACACCGTCATCGGAAACAGCGTGCCCAGCACATCGGCGCGCAACAGCGTAAAGCTGAAGATGGACACGCCCCACAGAATATACCCACCGCAGATAAACACCTTGCGCTTGCCGACACGGTCGGACAGCGCGCCCATAAACACCGTTGTCAGCGTCGCGGCAACCGCAGATGCCGCCACCATCGCGGAAATATCCGCCGCCGTCGCGCGGAACATATTGTAGATGAATACGTTAAAATACATATTCTCTACCACCCACGCGACCTGTCCGACGAGGCTAAACAGCGTCAGCGCACACCAGAAACGTCCCGAAAGTTTTGTTTTCATCACGCCACCCCTTTTTTATTGCTTATGCAACACCGCACTAAGCAGTAACCGAGGATCTAAGGACCGCCATATCAATTTTGCTGTCGGTTTGATCGGTTTCATAATCAGGCACAGCACAAAATTGGTGAAAAACTGTGTCAAAACAGACGAGATCGCGGCACCGGCAACGCCGATAAGCGGAATAAGAATCGCATTGCCGATCACATTGAGCAACGCACCCGACAAATTGATGATCCACAAATATCGTTGTTTTTCTTCCGCCAATATCCAGATGTTTCTCACTGTTCCCATATACGAAAAGGCGGAGTACCAGGTGATGATCTGTATCAGCGGAGCGGCCGCCAAATACGCTTCTCCGTACAGAATGCTCACGATCGGTTTTGCCAAAACCGTTAATACCACACTTTGCGCAAGCCCGAAATAAATAATGATGCTGTATAGCAACGATATATTGTTTTCAAACGCTTCCTCGCTGTGCTTTTTACTGGCGAAGATCGCCGGGCGAAAGGAATCGATAATCGCCAAAAACACAAATCCGGTTAACCCTGTGCAGGTCACGGCAGTAGCATAATAGCCGTTCTCCGTGTTACCCAACATCATCTTGATCATAATCTTGTCGGTTTGAGCAAACACGGTTACCATCATACCCGAAAAGATGTAATACTTGCTTCGAGCAAACAGCTGTTTACCCAGCGAAAAGGAGAAGGACAGTTTTTGATTGCCCAATTTCCTGTATAGGACGATCAGCACGAAGGATATGATACCGTAGTCAAACGCATAGGATACCGCAAACCAATAAATGCTCTTGCCAAAGATAAGCAGACCGACTTTATACAAAGCGACGACAACATACGCCGCCAGCGATGCTATCGCGGTATATTTCGAAAGGTACTTCGCCTGATACCAATACTGGATCATCTCGGTCATCTGGAAAATAAGCGAAACGCCGTACAGTACACACACGATCAGCGTATCCCGCTCGCCCGCATTGACAACAGCAACAAAGGCGGTACAGCCGACGATACAAAACAGGCTTGCCGTGACACTCATAACCAACGACGTACCGAGGATCTTGCCTTCCCGTTCAGGGTGCGACACGATCTCTTCCACCAGCACGTTGCGCAAACCGAGCTGCGCCAAGGGCACGACAAAGCCGATCAGAGAACTTGCATAACTTAACAGACCATAATTTGACGGACCCAGATAACGGGCCGAAACCATAGTGATCAATAAAGCTATGACAGATTGTGCGATCTTACAGCAAACGATCCAAGACGCGTTTTTTACGATCTTATTGTTCCCTATCCCCATAAACACTCCTACGTTCACTATACGGCAGCAAACAGCCGTTTCTCAAGGTGCTTAGCGGGAACACGCAACGGTATTGTCCCCGCCCGAAATTTTATACATATACCCTTCCATCGCACCCAAAAACATCAACGTCATCAGGAAATAATATGGATTTGCTTCAATAATCGGTTCGATCATCATATTGAGTAACACGGCCAGCATCAGGCTCTGGAACACGATGCGCTCGTTTTTCTTATTCGCTGTTTTCATCACGTGATTAAAGCGAATAAACGAGAGAATAAACTTCACCGTCAAGACGATCAAAATGAGGAACGGAATCACACCCGCTACGTTGTAAACGTCCAACCACATATTATGCAGATAGCCCCATTGAGCATTATGGGTCAACAGCTTTCCACCGAACATATGCCCAAAGAACGCCATATCCTCGAAGAAAATATCCCACACATCAAATCGCGTCAGCTCCACATCCGATGTAAAACGCTGTACGATCTTCAAATTGAAGAAGGCGTCACCGATGCCCGCCACATTCAGTGTGATGAGCAGCAACAACACGAAGAAAAGCAGCAAGACGCATAGTATAATGACTGTTTTTTTGAAAGGCGCAACCTTCGCATCCGCGAACCAACAACAAAATCTCCACGCAAGGACAACGAAAAATATGATCATCAACGCGCGGTTAGCCATAAATACGGTCTGCATCACCGACAGAAACAACACCAGCCCTGCCAGCAGTTTATACCGCAGTTTGTACGTGGTAAACAGCACGCCGAGTGCCACACCCGTGGCAAAGGTGTACAACATTTCGGTTGATTTTACGTTCACCAATTCATCGCGCCAAAAATCGACGGATTGGCGATAATAGTTATATAAAATATAATAATCCGACCGCAAATAGGCGACGATATTCAACAGTCCGTGCAGGAACATTCCCGCAGACAGCACGATGATCAGCACCATAAATGCTTTCGGCTTCGTCGAGCGCTCAATATACACTCTTCCTAAAACATGGGCACTCCACGGACCGATCAAATACAGAATAAACGCGTTGGCATTAATACCAAAATGCCACCAATAAAAGAAGAAATAACACGCAGAAAACAGCATCAGCCACAGATCCGTCGACGACCAACGGATCTGTGGACTGTAAAACACAAACATCATCAATATAATGGCACTGAATATGTATCCCGTCAAATTAAACAGGGAGACGGCAAAGCATAGTAATGCCGTCAAAAACACATATTCAATCACCTTATCGTACCGTCTTGACATCATATACTCCCACTGATCACTTTCTTAATACCTTCCTGCAAACAGCGTAGGGCAAACACGTGAAGATCTTAGTCAACACGTACCGTTTCCCGTGCTTGTCCTTAATTTCACGAAGCAACTTTTTTGCCTGCTTTCTGTTCCCTTCAGCCATACATTCGCGGCTTCCGGTCATCTTATAGCGATCCAACAAATGGATGATCGATGCCTTTGCCTTATCCGAAATGCCGCTGTCTTCCATTAACTCACGCTCGCGCCGGCTGAAGATCCAGTCGTGAACATAATTGCCGTTTTTGGTTGCCGTGCTGTATTCCCGCCGATATACGGTGGTCTCCTTTTGTGAGACCGCCACCGTGTGCTTTACACCGAAACGATACCACACATCGGTATCCTCGCCGATGCGCACACCCGTTTCAAAGTAAATATTGTCCTGTTCAAATAAAGACCGCTTTACACAAACCGAGTTGGTGTTTATCACTTCATACGACGTTGTATTCAGCAATCCGAGAAAATCGTCGGTAGCAAAACTCTCGTCAAATGCCGCTAATGTCTGACAGCTGTGCTCAACCGTTCCCGCGGGATCAACCAGCTCGTGAGAGGTAACAAAAACATCTGCCGACGGATATGCGGCGATCAAATCACCCAATGTTTCCAGGTGGTTTGGTTTCCACAAGTCATCGGCGTCCAAAAAGCAAACATATTCCCCTCGCGCATGAAGAATACCGGTGTTTCTTGCCGCCGATACACCGCCGTTCTCCTGACGGATAAGACGCAGTTTGGGTGTTTGGACTTCCGACAGTGCCACCGACAATGCATCCTCGGAGCCGTCATCAATTATGACGATCTCATAGTCATCTTCCGTCTGCGCGTAGATGCTTTTCACCGCTTCGCCGACGGTTTGTGCCTTATTATACACGGGTATGATAACGGAAAATTTCATAGTAACCCCCACGCGCCGCCTTGTCATAACCCAAAGAAGCCGATCGTCCGACCCCCTTGGGTTATCGGTCGAGAAAGGCGCACAAACCCATTCTCGACCGTGGCAAGCCCCCGAAGGGGCTTGCCACGACGAAACATTGTACTAATCCAAACTTACCCGATCATCTTACCGTCGGCATCAAACGTGTGATACCCGTAAATGATCAGACCATTGGTTTCTTTTTTATCGACGTACGCCTTGCCGTCGGTCGCAATAACGCCATTCCACGCAGCATAATACAGATCGCCTTCGAATTTAAAGACGCCGCCCTTGAAGAAGCTTCCTTCCACAATGAAATACAACTCACCGTCGATGGTGACAAACTCATTGTTGTAGAAACGACCCGTCTCATCGGTGTATCGCCAACCAAGCTCGGTATAGACCTTGCCGGTGGCAACGCGACCGTTCCACTCGACATAGTAATGCTCGCCGTTGATCTCACGAATGGAGGATACGCCCGTGCGATCGGCTCTGCCGTTCACCATATAGTAGATCGCGCCGTCGATAACCGTAAATTCATTATCGTAGAAACGACCGGTTTCATCGGTGTAATGCCAACCCGCGGTAGTCATACCGTTTGCGTACTGATCTTCCACATAGGTCTTGCCGGTGGCAACGCGACCGTTCCACTCGACATAGTACAGAGCACCGTCGATCTCACGCACACTGGTCACACCCGTGCGGTCGATCTTGCCGTTGACTACATAATACATCGCGTTCTCCACGAAGACGATCTCGTTATCGTAGAAACGACCGGTTTCATCGGTATAGTGCCAGCCCTGGGTAGTCAGACCGTTTGCGTACTTATCCTCCACATAGGTCTTGCCGACCGCCGCCTGACCGTTCCACTCGACATAATACAGACCGCCGTCGATCTCACGCACACTGGTTACGCCCGTGCGGTCGATCTTGCCGTTGACCATATAATACAGACCGTCCTCGACCGCCGCAAACTCTTCGTTATAGAAGCGACCGTTCTCGTCGGTATAATGCCAGCCCGCCGTGGTGTACTCTCCGGCATACTTATCCTCTACATAGAACTTGCCGACCGAAACACACCCGTTCCACTCAACGTAATACAGGTTGCCGCCGATCTCACGCACACCGGTCACGCCCGTGCGCTGCATCATACCGTCTACCATATAGTAGACCGCACCGTCAATGGTGACAAACTCGTCATCATAGAAACGACCTGTCTCATCGGTATAGTGCCAGCCTTCCTGCGTCAAACCGTTGGTCTGGTCAGCGGAAATATACACCTTACCCGTGGGAATATTGCCGTTCCACTCCACGAAGTACAGCCCGCCGTCCATTTCCTTCACCAAAGAAGTACCGGACTTCACAGGCTGACCGTCCACAACATAGAGGACCTTGCCGTCGATGGTGGCAAACTCATTGTGATAGATGCGACCAGTCTCATCGGTGTAGATATAGCCCGCAGCCACCAGACCGTTGGTCTGCTCAGCGGGGACATAGATCTTACCGGTCTCAACGACGCCCATGCCGTTGATGTAGTAGCGGTTGCTCTCCACCTCAATCACGCCCAAGCCCTTGGCAGGTTGACCGTTGATGATATAATGCACCTTACCGTCAATGGTAAAGAATTGTTCGTTGAGCATACCGTTCTCATCGATGTAGTACCAGCCCTTTTCGACAAGCCCGTTGGTTCTCTCTTCAACGATATACACTTTACCCGTGGGAACAACGCCGTCCCACTCCACATAATACAGAGCACCGTTGATGTTTTGCACACCGCCGCCGGTCAGTTTGCCCTCGACCACGTTGTACAGAACGCCGTCCAGCTTATACACGCCGGTGTGATCCAGAACGCCGTCCACCACGCCGTTTTCGTCAATAACATAGATGTACTTGTTGTTCACACCGTCGG
>JAZOCG010000098.1:0-4153 GCA_045596345.1 Acutalibacteraceae bacterium | reverse complement strand
TCAAGAATTAAGTGCGTATTATGAAGATTATAGTAATGGTGCCGGAGGCGTGAACAGTGCCTGGAACAATGCGCTGTTTATGATGCTGCGCGGCGGAAGCTTTCAATTGGAACTCAACGAGGAGAAGACGGTTGAGAGCATTCGCGCGGAATGTAGCTCGATCTACGGCGAGGCGGAGTTTGGCATCCATTCCAAAAAATTCGTGGGGAAGAAGGTCGCTTATCAGGCAAAGCGGTATGATGGGACGGAACAGCGCATGGAGAAAGAGACGCGACACGGTAACGTTTATCTGCACGCGATGAGCGTTACGCTGGATGGTGCCACCTGCGATCGTATTCGACAGGATGGGTATTTTTATATTCGTTGGAAACCGTCCGCAAAGCTGTACGAAGTTCTTAATGAAGACCCAAACAAAGCGTTATCGGACTTTTCCGATCAGATGGCCATCACCGTCAATTATACAGACGGCTCTTTGGAGAGCCATCAGATCGACATCGTATTCCACGATGACGGCAATATCGGTGCAGTTTATCAAGGCCTTACCCGGACAGAGAAATAATCATTCTTGACAAATCGATTGGAATATGGTTAAATACCCATATCGGCTGTGAAGAGAAGAAGTACGCGGAGCGTTTTACTGCAGAGAGCTGTCGGTCGGTGCAAGACAGTGTAAAATACCGCCGAATACATCTCTGAGCTGTGAACTGAACAGCCTTTCGGCTCATTAGGGGATCCGTGTGCGCCCGTTACCGCGCAGGACAGCTTCGCTGTCCCTGAGGCTCGCTTTAGCGGGCGAACAGAGGTGGTACCACGATTTGACTCATCGTCCTCTGCGGCTTTTCGCCGCACAGGATTTTTATATGGTTTTATTTTAGTTTAAGGAGAGTATTATCATGACCGTTTACGAAGAACTGGTTGCGCGCGGACTCATCGCGCAGGTGACCGATGAAGACCAGATCAAGGAGCTTATCAACACCGGTAAGGCGACCTTCTATATCGGTTTTGACCCCACGGCGGACAGCCTGCACGTGGGACACTTTATGGCGTTGTGTCTGATGAAGCGTCTGCAGATGGCGGGCAACAAGCCGATCGCGCTCATCGGCGGCGGCACGGCGATGATCGGCGACCCCTCGGGTCGTACCGATATGCGCTCGATGATGACCCGCGAGACCATCCAGCACAACTGCGACTGCTTCAAAAAGCAGATGGAGCGGTTCATTGAGTTCGGCGAGGGCAAGGCGGAGATGGTGAACAACGCCGACTGGCTGCTCGACCTCAATTATGTCGACGTTCTGCGCGAGGTAGGTGCGTGCTTCTCGGTGAACAATATGCTGCGTGCCGAGTGCTACAAACAGCGTATGGAGAAGGGGCTGTCCTTCCTCGAGTTTAACTATATGATCATGCAGTCCTACGACTTCTACCACCTGTTCCAGACCCACGGCTGTAACCTGCAGTTCGGTGGCAACGACCAGTGGTCGAATATGCTCGGCGGCACGGAACTCATCCGCCGCAAGCTGGGCAAGGACGCGCATGCGATGACTATCACCTTGCTGCTCAACTCCGAGGGCAAGAAGATGGGCAAGACCGCTTCCGGCGCGGTGTGGCTGGATGCCAATAAAACCACGCCCTACGATTTCTACCAGTATTGGCGCAATGTCAGCGATGACGATGTGCTCAAATGCTTGCGTATGCTGACCTTCCTGCCGCTTGAGCAGATCGACGAGATGGACAAGTGGGAAGGCAGTCAGCTTAACACCGCCAAGGAGATCCTCGCCTACGAACTGACAGGGCTTGTGCACGGTAAGGAAGAAGCTGAAAAGGCACAGCAGGCGGCGCGCGCGCTGTTTGCGGGCGCGGGGAACAGCGCGGATATGCCCACCACCACGCTGACTGATGCTGATCTGACTGACGGTGCCATCGGTATTCTCAGCCTGATGGTAAAATCCGGTCTGGCGGCTTCCAACGGTGAGGCTCGCCGCCTCGTTCAGCAGGGCGGTGTGTCGGTCAACGATGCGAAGGTGACTGATCCCACCGTCGTGATGACCGCCGCCGATTTTGGCGACGACGGCCTTATCATCAAAAAGGGTAAAAAAGTCTATCACAAAGTCGTGCTCGGCTAAAGGATAGCCACCCCGACCTGAACAATCGGACAACGGATAATACCCCCTGATGTAGGATAATACCTACGTCAGGGGGTATTTGCCTATCAAAAAGCTACGAAAGCATCCAAAACAAAACGGGAGTGGCACCGCTGATGCTGTGCCACTCCGCATAAAAACAACATATTAGTTTAATGTAAATACCTCGTCGCAACGGTTTTTCTCATCGAAAATGAGATTGTACACGACTTTTTTATAATCCTCGATGAGATCGTCGTAGGGGGTGGGTTTGCCGAGCGCGTAATGGGTGCCGTGGGCATCGATGACACCAACGGTATCAAGGACGGGCAGTGTTTCGCTGAGCTTTAACAGATACCGATTATACGCGGGCATATCGATTCCTGCCGCCTGCATCACATAGGATGCGAGATAGTTGGCACCGAGGCGATCGATCTCCTTCTCCTCGATGTCGTAGTTCGCCCAGATATAGAACGGGGTGATATACCGCTTCTGCAGCTGTTCGTCGGTCAGCTCGAGCTCATCTGACACGCCTTGCAGGCGGTTGATAAACTCGCTCTCTAAGTTTGGTTGATGATCACCGAACATACAGATGATCGTCGGCTCGTCCTGCTCAGAGAAGTAGTCGATCAAGTTTTTAAATGCCTCGTCGGAGGCTTTGATCAGCGAGAGATACTGGTTTGCCTTCGGGTAGGCGGTGAAAAAGTCGCTGCCCGATTCGCCGTTCATCCCTATAATGAAGACATCCTCGATGAAATTATCCGACTTCTCGGTGTAGCCGCCGTGGTTTTGCATCGTGACATTAAAAAGGAAAAAAGGCTGATTTTTGTCGCGGCTTTCATACATCTCGATGACCTTTTTATAGTTATAGCTGTCACTGACGTACCGCCTGAGCAGAATGTCCTCGTACGGGTTTTCCTGCGCGACAAGTTCTTCCAATACGGAGGATTTATAACCGCTGTTTTGGTAAGCGATGAGGGTATCGTAGCTGATGACGGAGGTAATAGAGTCGAAACGGGTGAACCCCAAATTATTATATACCGAGGTGCGGTTCCATCCGCTCGAATAGTAGGGGTGAAACGCGAATTGTGTGTATTGTTGTGCGCCGAGTGAGGACACGAGCGAGTAGAGCGGCTTTTTCGCATACAGCATATAGGCGTTACTGCCCGCGGGAAAAAAGGACATCGGTGCGCCCGTGAGGAATTCAAACTCCGAGTTGCTGGTGCTTGCGCCGATAACCGGTACGTAGAGATTGCCCCGCACCGTGTTTTCGGTTAGACTTCGCATAAAGGGCATATAGTCGACGTTGGTTTCGAAATCGCCGAGCACCGACAGGTCGGACAGCGATTCGTTCATAATGCAGATGATGTTTGGGGTGACACCGCTCGGTTGCGTGTCAATATCCTCGCCGAGCACATCGTTGACGATGTCGCTGATGTTGGCGGCATCATAGTCGGCAGGCGGCTTAGCGGAAACGTACTTGGTGTTGAGGCAAAAGTTCATCACCACACCCGTCTTGCGATAGCCGCGATTCTGACTCCAAAAATCGGGGGATAGACCTGCCTGCGCATAAATATCGGTGAACAGATAAATGCACACGATGCAGGCGGTGAGTACCGTGAAAAACACTCGGGATGCAACCTTGAAGATGATATGCATCCGTGGGGTGCGCAGGCGCATCGTGGTGACCGTGAGAAACGCCAGCAGCACGATGGCGATGACTACTTGATAATTAAAGGAAAAATCGTAGGCGGCGGCAACGTTTGCGGCGGTGCCGGCAGCGAACAGATCCATCGGGACGAAGGGAGTACCGCGGAACGCTCTGACATAGAAATTCGTCAGTGCCAGTACAAAGAACAGCGTGTTCATGACCAGCATCGGCAGACGAAAACTCCCCGAAAAGACATACACCGTCCCATAAAACAGCATATACAAAATGTAGTTGAGCAGCAATGTGCGCGCCGACCAGTCCCACGTGAATACGCCGTTTAAACATTCGACCATTGTCATTGCAACGATGGGCAACAGTAGGACGA
>JAZOCG010000097.1:0-6878 GCA_045596345.1 Acutalibacteraceae bacterium | reverse complement strand
ATTTTTGGTCTGTAAAGTTGTAACGCTTTACATATTGAAACAGCATAATGAGTGGGGTTGACAAGGTTGATGTTGTGTGCACCAGCTGATTCAAGCTCACGGAATATCTCGGCTAAACGGTCAACGCTGACTGTTTTGCCGTATTGCTCGTGACTGATCGCGGCGTTTTGGCAAAACAGGCAACGCATCGTACAACCGGAGAAAAATATCGTTCCCGAACCGCCTGTTCCGCTTATGCAAGGTTCTTCACCGTAATGCAGAGCCGCGCGGGCAATTGTCGGTTGTGACGGCATTGAGCATTTACCGCCAAAGTTTTCCGTGTCCGTGCGTAATGCGTTACATTGATGCGGGCATATTGTGCAATGAAATTCCGCCATTTTTTCACCCCGTTTCTGATGTATATTGTATCAAAAGGCTCGGTATATTTCAATAGAAAGAAGGGAGTTTTGATTATGACAAATGTGGATTTCGTTATGGATAATCTGCGCAAAAATCATCTGAACCCAATTTTTGTACCGACGAAAGATGAGGTCATCCCGCTTGTTAAACAGATGATAAACAAAGGAGACACCGTCGCTGTCGGCGGATCGGTCACGTTGGATGAAACGGGTGTGGTAGAGTTGCTCCGTAGTGGCGATTATCGGTTTTTGGATCGTTATGCCGATGGTTTGACGCGCGAACAAACAGAAGAGATTTTCCGCCGCTCGTTTTTTGCGGATACGTATTTGTGCTCGTCAAACGCGGTGACGGAACAGGGCGAACTATACAACGTTGACGGTACGGGCAACCGCATCGCGGCTCTTGCTTACGGACCGAAAAAAGTGATTGTTATTGTCGGTGTCAACAAGATCGTGAAGGATCTCAACGCGGCGATACAGCGTGTCAAAACGTGTGCCGCGCCACCGAATACTCGGCGATTGGGTTTCGAAACATATTGCCAAAAGGTCGGTCATTGTATGAAGGTGGATGGTGGTATGACGGACGGTTGTACGGCGGATATGCGTATCTGCTGCAGTTATCTGATTACCGGCTATCAACGTCAAAAGGATCGCGTTCACGTGATTTTGGTCGGAGAACCGTGTGGATTTTAAAAGAACGAGGCTGTCATTGACAGCCTCGTTCTTTTAGTTGAGTTGCATAACGCAGTAACGTTGCCCGTTCATTGGGAAGCTTTTCTTGCATGACGAGATCGAGCAACACGCCAAGGGTATCGCCGAGAAATCTATCGGATTTATAGCCGATCGAGATTAGATCTTCGCCGGTGACGGCAAGATTTTTGAGAGAGAAGCACGCATTTTCATCGATTAGTTGCCTCATACGAACAGCAAGGTTGTCCAGAACAGCGATACGCTCTAATTTATCGGGGTGTTGTCCGTAAACATCCGCTTTTTGAATCTCGATAAGGTTCAGCGCGGATTTCTCGCCGAGTCGGTTGAGCACTCTTTTCAGCAAATGATCCGCAGGGGAGAGATCGTCATCGTGATGAAGGATCAGTACCTTCACCTCATCGATGGTTTGACGATCAAAATGCAGGCGAGTTAATGCTTGCTCGGCAATGGCAGCACTGACAGCTGCATGACCCGTGAAGTGGTCAATGCCGTTCTCATCGCGTGTGTAACAGGCGGGTTTACCGCTGTCGTGAAACAGCATTGTCAGACGAAGAATCGGATGGGAAGGGATAGCCGAAATCGTCTCAACCGTGTGCTCGTATACGCTGAGATAATGGTAAGGGTTAGCCTGTTCCAGACCGATCGTCGCGGAGATCTCCGGCACAATGATGCTGAAAACATCGGAGAAAGCCAGCATAACAGAACGCACGTATTCGCCGCACAGCAGTTTGACAAGCTCACTCTGTATCCGTTCTACAGCGATGCGCCGCAGTAAGGGAGCAAGATGATGAATTGCTTTTGCGGTCATTTTTTCAATTGCAAATCCAAACTGCGCTGAAAAGCGCAGTGCACGCAGAATACGTAAGGCATCTTCCGTAAAGCGTTTTTCGGGATCGCCGACACAGACGATCTGCTGTTTATCCAGATCTGCCAGACCGGAGAAATGGTCGATAATCCCTCTCTGCGGATGATAGGCGATGGCGTTGATAGTAAAATCGCGTCGGCACAGGTCCTCGCGGAGGTCGCGCGTGAACGACACGTTATCGGGATGGCGATTATCGCTGTATTCGCCGTCAACACGATACGTGGTGATCTCCAACGGCTGCTCATCGATGAGTACCGTTACCGTACCGTGCTTAACTCCGGTCGGAATGACACGATAGTCCGCGAAGGCGGCGATGATCTGCTCGGGTAGAGCGTTGGTCGTGATGTCCCAGTCATTCGGCTCTCGTCCCATCAGCGTGTCGCGCACACAGCCGCCGACAACATACGCTTCATAACCGCAGCTATTCAGTTTTTGGAGCGCACAAGCGACGTTTGAGGGGAGAGAAATGGTCATATGGACACCTCGTGTTACATTTTATGGCCGTGCTGTAACAGCAGCCGTTGTTTTTCGTCCCACAGTTTTTGCGAGAGATCGACGTAGTATTTGTGCGGGTTTTCGAAGCGTAAAACTTCATCCCAGATGGTATCCAGTTGTTCTTTGCAATAGGTGCGGATCTCCTCGACCGACGGCGATTCGTAGACGCACTCACCGTTTTTGAAAAGTTGCACCTGCAACGGTACGGCACGGAAATTCGTTAACGTCTTACGCTTCCAGATGTGTTCGGGATCAAAGATCTCATATGGCAAAGAATCGTCGATTTTTTCATCATGCATTGTGATCACGTCTGCGATCGCTTTACCGTTTTCGCGGTCATATAATCGCCACAGCTTCTTGAAGCCGGGATTCGTGATCTTGGCAATATTTTCACTGACCTTAATTTTGGGGATGATTTCACTGTCTTGTTCCACGGCAACGAGTTTATACACACCACCGAAAACAGGTGCGCTGGATGCCGTGATCATACGCTCGCCGACGCCGAAGCTGTCGACACAAGCACCCTGACGAATCATATCCTGAATAATATACTCATCCAATGAATTGGATGCCGTGATCTTACAGTCGGGGAAACCTGCTTCATCCAGCATTTTGCGTGCTTTTTTACTTAAATAGGTGATGTCGCCGGAATCAATACGGATGCCGCGCGGGCGATGACCATTCGGCACAAGAACTTCATTAAATACGCGAATCGCATTGGGGATGCCGGATTTCAGCACATTATACGTGTCAACGAGCAGTGTGCAGGAATCGGGATAGGTCGAGGCATATGCTTTAAATGCCTCATATTCCGAGTCAAACAGCTGTACCCAACTATGTGCCATCGTGCCGAGCGCGGGGATGCCGAATTCACGATCTACGATCGTACAGGCAGTACCCGAACAGCCGGCAATATACGACGCGCGTGCGCCGTAAATAGCACCGTCGCAACCTTGTGCGCGTCGCGAACCGAACTCCATCACAGGGCGACCTTGCGCAGCGCGCACGATACGGCTGGATTTGGTGGCAATGAGGGATTGATGATTGACGAGCACGAGGATCATTGTTTCAATAAACTGTGCCTGCATAGCGGGTCCGCGAACAGTCACAATCGGCTCGTGGGGGAAAATTGGGGTACCCTCGGGAACTGCCCATACATCGCACGTAAACTTAAAATTGCGCAGGTAGTCAAGGAATTGCTCGTTAAAGAGCTTCTTCTCACGCAGATAGGCGATATCGTCGTCGGTGAAAGTCAGATCCTTAATATAGCGAATAACCTGCTCTATACCTGCCATAATCGCGACACCCCCGTTGTCGGGGATGGTGCGGAAGAACATATCAAAATAAACGGTACGCTCACCGTTTCCCGTGCAAAAAAAGCCGTTTGCCATCGTGATCTCATAGAAATCCGTCAGCATTGTTAAGTTGTTTTTCGACAAAAGATTGGTGTTTTCCATTGACCGTCCGTTCCTTTCGTGTCAAGATCATCGTTTATGTGATTATAGCACTTAATTCATAATTCGTCTACTATTTTATGTAAAAAAACAACCCCGAATACCGCGAATCGGGTATTCGGGGCTGGGATTACAGCGTTTTGACCAACTCTTTCAGATAAGCCGCGAAATCGTCGCGCATATCGGCGCGTCCCAACGCAACCTCACAGTTTGCTTGTAAAATGCCGAGCTTATTGCCCATATCGTAGCGTTTGCCGATAAAGTCAACGCCCATCATGTTGCCGTTTTTCGCCTGTACGCACATCGCATCGGTGAGCTGGATCTCGCCACCTGCGCCGGGCTTCGTATCCGCTAATATATCAAAGATATCGGGGGTGAGTACGCAACGGCCTAGGATGGAGAACAGCGACATCACCTTATCGGGAGAGGGCTTCTCGATCATATCCGAGACATCGTACACATTGCCGCGCACGGGAGAAACCGCAAGAGAGCAATACCGCACAATTTGTTCGGGCGTGACCTCTTTGATGCCGACAACGGATTTGCCGAATTCCTCGTGAATGCGGCATAGTTGTCCGCAGACGGGATCCTCACCGATAATGACGTCGTCACCGTAAAGTACCGCAAACGGCTCATTTCCGACAAAAGCCTTGGCGCAACCGACTGCGTGACCGAGACCCTTCGTCTCCTTCTGGCGAATAAACTGGATATTCGCCATATTGGACAGCTTCAGCACTTCCTCCAGCATATCCGTTTTGCCGCCTGCCTCGAGGGGTTGTTCGAGTTCAATGCTGTGATCGAAGTGATCCTCAATAACGCCCTTGCCGCGGTTGGTGATAATAAGGATGTCCTCGATGCCTGCCGCTACCGCTTCTTCTACGATGTACTGGATCGCGGGCTTATCCACGATCGGTAACATCTCTTTGGGCATGGATTTTGTCGCAGGCAAAACGCGTGTGCCGAGACCTGCCGCCGGAATAACCGCTTTTCTGACCTTAGCCATAATTCTATCCTCCAACAATTATAAAAAAATTAACAAAATCTGTGTGAGAAAATATTGCGCGATGTAGCCGATGATCGCAACCGCGATAGATGTACCGCCGCTCGTTCCCAGTTCGCCTGAGGTTAAATCCGGCGTTTTTTCGCGCAGGCGCGTGATCGTTTTGCTGCAGTGATCGCGATACAGTCTGTTACCATAGAGCGCAAGTAAAATGGATATGATAAACAGGATAGCCGACAGTATCGAAACGGCTATGAGGCAATACATATGCTCGGGAATCGCCAGAGAGGATTCGACAGCCCTGTAAATTTCTGCATAGGTCATATTGTCGGTGAATCGGATACCCATAACCTTGAACGTGATCTCGGACGCAATCGTGTGTAAAAGTTCCAACAGAATTAAGAGTGTGCCGTAGGCATACATTTTTCTGTAGAGTAACCACAGCGGTCCGAATAAAAACGCCGCCCAATTCCAACTTGCATTTTTGTTGTTTCTAGACATTTGGCGGAAGCGGGGCAGATAATAATCTGCGCGCTGACCGACAAATGCTGTCAAGTCATCGGCTTTTATACCGTCGAGTTCCTCGTCGCGGTCAGTCGGATAGGCCGAGTAGGCGGTGTTCCTGAACGGCTGATATTCGCCGTACGATGCTTTTTTGGGGTTGTCGCTTGTCCAATCGTTTGAGGCTGTCAGATGTGAGCCGCAATGCTGACAAAACTCGGCGTACTGCGGGTTTTTTGTTTGGCAACGCGGACAGCATTGATATGTGGCAGATTGATCAGTGGGCGCAGATGTATCTTTGTCGGGGTTCCACTGTTCAGTCGTGCCGTGCAAGTGTTGCAAATGACAATGTCCTTGGGTTGCCCAACATGCGCGATGGTGGGGAAGTCCGCATTGAGGACAGACAACGATGTCGTCGTTCTCGTCAAACGGCTTTCCGCAAACAGGGCAGGTGTGACCTTCGTAATAATACACGGATCTCATCTCCATTCTACCATACATTATAACTTGCTTTATCGTTTGCCGCAATAGGATTTTCGGAAATTTATAAAATTTTCATATTTATTCGCCGGTTTGTGAAGAAATGGTCGAATGTGGCTTGATATTTTTTATAAAGAAAAGTATAATATAAAAAAATAGTCTTAGTAAAGGGTGGTCGTTTTGAGTAAAGCGCGCGCTTTTTTTGAATCCGTCGCAGGTCGCCGCGTTGCCATCTGCGGCATTGGCAACAACAACCTGCCCGTGGTGTACTTATTTTTGAAAAACGGAGCAAATGTCGTTGCTTGCGACAGACGGACGCAAGAGGAATTGGGTGAAATTGCCACACAGCTGAAAACAGCGGGTGCTGAATTGCGGCTTGGTGAGACTTATCTCGACGAGCTGGATGTTGATCTTATTCTGCGCACCCCCGGTATGAAGCCCTATTTGCCGCCGTTTGAGGCGGCGCGTGCGCGCGGCATCACCGTCACATCGGAAATGGAATTGTTTTTTGAACTGTGTGAAGCACCGATCTATGCGGTTACTGGCTCTGATGGTAAGACCACTACGACCACGATCGTTGCGGGACTTTTGGATGCCGCCGGTATCAAAACGTTTGTCGGCGGAAATATCGGTCGCGCATTATTGCCGTATGTCGAGGAGATTTCGCCCAATGATGCCGCTGTGGTGGAATTATCGAGCTTCCAACTGACCGGTATGACACAATCGCCGCACGTTGCCGTGGTGACCAATATGGCACCTAACCACCTTGACTGGCACACGGATATGCAGGAATATATCGATGCGAAGCGCAATCTTGTGTCGCATCAACAAGTGAGCGATCGCGCGGTGTTGAATCTTGATAATGCGATCACCGATGGATTTGCTGACAATTGCGCGGGCGACGTGTGGCGATTCTCCCGTCGTGAGCGGGTTGAGAAGGGCTGTTGGCTGGACGGACAGCGGCAGATCGTTGT
>JAZOCG010000096.1:0-4072 GCA_045596345.1 Acutalibacteraceae bacterium | reverse complement strand
ATTGATCAAGGAGGCGGTTTTATGACCAACCGCGATATATTGGAATTGTTAGACAGCAACGTGCCCTTCTCCCTCGCGGAGCAATGGGATAATGTCGGTCTGCTCATCGGCAACCCCGCCGACGAGGTCACCCGCGTGCTTGTCGCGCTGGACGCCACCCCCGATGCCATCGAGGCGGCGAAGTCCGTGGGTGCCGATCTCATCGTCACCCATCATCCCGTCATCTTTGATCCTCTCAAACAACTGGACAGCAGCAGCATTCCCTACGCGCTTGCTGTTGCGGGGATCAGCGTCATTTCCGTTCACACCAACGCCGACAAGGCCGACGGCGGTGTCAATGACACCCTCGCCGCGCGGTTGGGACTGACGGAAGTGCGTACGACCGAGGATGGCTTCTGCCGCGTCGGGCATCTTAGCGAGCCGACCGATGCGACCGTATTCGCCAAGACGGTCGCCGCAACACTCGACACCGCCGTGCGCGTGAACGGCGGCGGGATTATCCGTACCGTCGCGGTATGCGGCGGCAGCGGCGGGGATTTCATCGCACCGCTCGCAGACAAGGTCGACGCCTTCGTATCAGGCGAGGTGCGCCACCACGAATGGCTGCACGCGAATGCTCTCGGCATCACCGTTATTGAGGCGGGACATTATGCGACCGAGGTGCCGATCGTCGACACTCTCTGCCACTGGCTTAACGAGGCATTCCCCACCCTGCCCATCACGGCATATTATGATACCGCCCCTTATGAAACAGTGAGGTGATCCCCTATGGCACTCGACGGTGCTTTTCTCGCCTGCCTGCGGCGCGAGCTTATTGCGGCTCTGCCCGACGCGCGGGTGGATAAAATCTATCAGCCCGAAAGGGAAGAACTCATCATCGCCCTGCGCTATCGCGGCGGTGCCGAGCGACTGTACCTGTCGGCGCACGCCGCCGCGCCCCGCATCCACTTCACCAAGGAGACCCCCGAAAACCCCGCGCAGCCACCGATGTTTTGTATGTTGCTGCGCAAGCGGCTGACCGGCGGACGACTCACCGCCATCCGTCAGGAGGGGCTTGAACGCGCGTTATATCTCGATTTCGACTGCATAAATGAGCTGGGCGACCCCGTACGGCTGACACTGGCGGTGGAGATGATGGGGCGACACAGCAACATTATTCTCATCGGCGAAGACGGCATTATCATCGATGCCATCAAACGCATTTACCCCGATATGTCATCGGTGCGACCCGTCCTGCCGGGGATGCGGTACGAGGCACCCCCCGCACCTGCGGGTCGGTTTGATCTCTCCCGCCACACCCCCGACGAACTCTCCGCCGCCGTGAAAGATGGCAAAGATGTCCCTCTCTCTAAGGCACTTCTTGCCTTGTCGCAGGGATTATCTCCCCTCTCCTGCCGCGAGATCGCCTACCGCGCCTGCGGCGGACGCGACCCGCAGGTAAGTGAACTCTCCGCCGCCGAATGGACAAAACTCACCGACTGCATCCGCCGTACACGGGATGCGATCACCGAAGGCGGCGTCCCGTATTTGGTAACAAAGCCTGACGGCTCACCGCTGGAATACAGCTTTCAGCCGATTATTCAGTACGGACTGGATGCCCGCGGGCAGGAGATGCCGTCCTTTTCGGCTCTGCTCGACGTGTTCTATGCACGCCGCGCCGCTGCCGAGCGCATCCGTGCTCATTCCCACGACTTGTTGCGGGTGCTGACGAGTGCCGCTGATCGCGTCACACGCAAGCTCGCCAATCAGCGCAGAGAACTGGCGGATGCCGCCGACCGTGACACCTTACGGTTGTACGGCGACCTCATTAACGCCAATATGCATCTTATCCTACAGGGCGCAGACACGGCTGAGGTCGTCAACTACTACGACGAAAACTGCGCGACCATCACCATTCCGCTCGACCCCGCGCTGTCCGCTGCTGCCAACGCGCGCCGGTATTACAAGCTGTATCGCAAGGCTCAGACCGCCGAAGAAATGCTCACCCAACGCATCGCGACGGGTGAAGCGGAACTCGCCTACATCGACACGGTGTTCGATGCGCTCTCCCGCGCAGGCAATCTGCGGGAATTGGACGAGCTGCGCACCGAATTGGAGGAACAGGGCTATCTGCGGCGGCAGAAAAATGCCCCAAAAAAGAAGCCCGCGCCGCTGAAACCGCTCGCATTCCGCTCGGACGACGGGTTTACCATCCTCGTTGGTCGCAACAACCTCGAAAATGATCGTCTGACGTTACGCACCGCAAAGGGCAGTGACTTCTGGTTTCATACGAAGAACATCGCAGGCTCGCACGTCATCGTACTGTGCGAGGGGCAAACGCCCCCCGACCGCACGCTGGAGCAAGCGGCAATCCTCGCCGCTACCCATTCCAAAGCGGCAGACTCCGCGCAGGTGCCGGTGGATTACGCCCCTGCACGGTATGTCAAAAAGCCGTCGGGTGCCAAACCGGGTATGGTGATCTATACCGATAACCGTACCGCTTACGTTAACCCCGATCCTTTGCTCGCCGCGCGGTTGCGTGTGCAAGAATA
Source organism: Acutalibacteraceae bacterium (assembly GCA_045596345.1). Classification (GTDB taxonomy): domain Bacteria; phylum Bacillota; class Clostridia; order Oscillospirales; family Acutalibacteraceae; genus UBA5905. Next base: position 1,541 of record JAZOCG010000096.1, on the reverse strand, counting down.
AAGAAATTGCCCCGTCTGTACCAAACGGCACAGACGGGGCTGCTTTTTATTTCTTTATGTATTTTTCCACGCAGTTCTTCATATCCCACCAGTGTTCTTCCATACACTCAACGAGCTTAAACTGTGTGCGGCAACGGTCGAGGTTTTGTCCCTCATAGGAGGTCTTAAAGTACGTGTCGCCCTGCAGATAATCGGTGAGGAAACGCATACCGCATTCAAAGGTCATCATCTTCGCACCCTCGGGCAACAAACGGATCTCGTCGGCACCAAGCATACCGCCGCATCCCTCGAGGAAACCCTTAGTATATGCCTCGAACAATTCCATATCCAGCGACACCTTGGACAGATCCTTCTCATCCTCAGCGGCGGTGTTCGCGCCGAAACGGATCGCGCCACCGAAATCGTTGACCGAGAAGCCGGGCATCACCGTATCGAGGTCGATGACACACAACGCTTTACGCGTCTTCTCATCCAGCATCACGTTGTTGAGCTTGGTATCGTTGTGCGTCACGCGCAACGGCAGACGCCCATCCTCATGTGCCTTATACAATACCGAGCAGAACTCCATGCGTTTTTGCACAAAATCAATTTCGTCCTGAACCGTCGCCACGCGACCGCACCAATCCTGCGACACTGCCGCAAGGAACGCCTCAAACCGCTTGGGCGTATTGTGGAAATTCGCCAGCGTTTCGTGCAGTTCTTCCACAGGGAAATCCGCCAAGTAACGTTGAAACTCGCCGAATGCAAAGCCGCTCTGGTAGAAGTCCTCGGGGCTCTCCGCCTTATCCAGACACACCGAGCCTTCGATGAAATCGTACATACGGAAACACAGCCCGCTCGTATCCCAATACCGCAGATGTCCGTCACGTGCAGGGATCATATTGAGCACCCGTCGACCGCCGTGACCCACGTTGTGCAAATGATCCGTCACCTTCGCGATATTTTCAATGACGTGTTCGGGCTTCGGGAACACGTCGCCGTTGATGGTCTGCAATATGTAACGCTTGGTACTGCCCTGCGGTGTCTGCACCGTGATCAGGTTGGTGCCGTTGATATGACCGCTGCCGTAGATGTTACAACCGACAATGATGCCGCCAAGATCAAACTGTGCCGCCGCACGCAATACCTGTTCAATGGAAATCGCTCGCATACTATTACAGCTCCTTTTTTGCTCATTTAATAGGAACATAACAATGTTATCGTATCATACAATAATAAAAAAGTCAATCTTTTGCCCGTGCCTGATGAAAGCAACACGCGGATCGCTTCACGCGAATGTCGCCGAAAATACGCAAAAAACTATAAAAAACCTCTTGACAAATCCGTCCGACGTGCTATAATAGGCACAATCAAGTGAATAAAAAGGCTATGACGAAGACGGCTTTGTACAGGCGTTCACAGAGAGTCGGTGGTTGGTGTAAACCGATAACAAGTGTGCAAAACAGCCCATCCCTTCCGAGCCGGAGTTTCGAAACGGTGTCTGACACCCCAGTAGAAGCCCCCGTGACGGCTGCGTAAAAGCCCAGGCGTTGATGGACGCC
>JAZOCG010000095.1:0-7079 GCA_045596345.1 Acutalibacteraceae bacterium | reverse complement strand
TGCGTGTCCCGTCGCTCGTACAGGGCGGTACCGGTAGCTATTCCATGCTGTCCGCTCAGCCGGAAGAATTGCCCGAGCGATTGGAGAGCGGCACGCCGAATATGCTTGGGATCTGCGGTCTACGCGCAGGGCTTGACTTTGTTAATGCGACAGGACGAGAGATGATTTACCGACACGAGGTGGCACTGTTATCCCTTGTGTATCAAGGCTTGAAAGACACGCAAGGTATACACCTTTACACAGAAAAGCCACATCTCGGAGCGACCGCTCCGGTGCTGTCGGTCAATATCAAAGGGTTGTCGTCGGAGGAGGTTGCCCGCCAACTGGATTTGACCGGTGTGGCGGTGCGTGCGGGGCTGCATTGTGCGCCGCTTGCCCATCGGCGTTTCGGGACGTTACCGCGCGGCACGGTACGACTTGCACCCTCTGCTTTTTCCACGCGCAGAGAGGCAGAAATAATTTGTAAACTTTTTGAGCAAATTGCGCAAAAATCGTTGCACAGTTAAAAAAATATGGTATAATGGTATTGAATAGTGGGTCTTCGCACGTTTGTGAAGGCAGAATGATAGAAAATCGCGTTTTTCGCGGAAGGAGACGGCAATGGGACAGTTCTTTGCAAATGCATGGAATGATATTGTGATGTTTTTGGCATCCTACCGTTGGCTGACCGATACGTTGGATATCGTGTTGGTTGCGGTGATGATCTATTTCATCATCCGTTTGGTGCGTGATTCCCGCGCTGAGCAGCTGATGAAGGGTATCTTGGTGCTGGGTATTATGTACTTGCTGGCGTATCTGTTGGATCTAACGACCGTCGGCTATTTGCTTAAAGCGGTGTTTGATAACGGTCTTATCGTGTTGGTCGTCATTTTCCAGCCGGAGATCCGTCGTGCGCTTGAGCAGGCGGGTCACTCCCGTAAGGGTATCGCGCGCTTTTTCGGTGGCTTTTCGTCGGTGGATAATGCCGCTCAGGTTGAGCAGTGGGAGAAGGCGATCGATGCAACTGCCGCGGCTGTGGAGATCCTACAAAAGCAAAAGATGGGCGCGCTGATCGTGATCGAGCGTGCGACCCGTCTGGGCGAGATTGTGCATTCCGGCACGCTCATCGAAGCAGAACCGTCGGGTGAGCTGATTGCCAACGTGTTCTACAATAAGGCACCGCTGCATGACGGCGCGATGATCATACGTGACGGCAAGATCTATGCGGCGGGCTGCATCCTTCCGTTGACGGATAATCTGCAGATCAATCGCGAGCTGGGCACGCGCCATCGGGCAGGTGTCGGTATGAGTGAAAACTCCGATGCGCTTGTTGTGATCGTGTCGGAAGAGACGGGGACGATTTCGTTAGCCGACGGCGGAGAACTGACGCGGAATTTCACCAAAGAGACACTGGCTAAAACGTTGGCTGAACGTATCCTGTGGACAGAACAGGAGAGAAGAGTTCCGTCGTGGCGTCGCAGAAAGGGGAGTCGGGAATGAAACGAAAAATTTCCTTGAGCCGTCTGCTGCATGACGATAAGCTGATGATGCTCGTCTCCTTGCTTCTGGCGGTTTTGATCTGGGCATTGGTGGTATTCGGTCCCAGCAACAAGCAGGAACACGTCATTTCCGGTGTGCCGATCTCCGTGACGCTCAATGACTACGCGGGTCAAACGCTGAATCTACGTATTACGTCGGGCGCGGACGCCACCGCTACCGTGAAAGTACAGGGACTCCGCTCGGTCGTCAGTCGCTTATCTGCCGCCGACATCACGGTTACGGCGGATACCGGCAACGTGATTAAAGAGGGCACGTATACGTTGCCCTTGCGCGTTGTGGGCAATGGCGATTATACGATACAGAGTGTCGTCGGCCCCGACGGTAACAACGATACGGTTACGATTTCGTGTGATGTGTGGCGCGAAGCATTCTTTCCCGTGTCGGTGGAGGCACCCAATCTGACGGTGCCCGATAAAGAGAATTATCAGATCGGTACGCCTGTCATTGGCAACGGTGTTCTCACCGATGGGCTGATCACGCTGTCGGGTCCGCGCACGGATATTAACCGTATCGACAAGGTCGTTGCAGTAATCGATGATGAGCAAGCGATCAGCGAGTCGCAGGTGTATGTTGCGCGGCTTGAGGCGCGCGATGCATCGGGTGAAGCAATCGATTCGATCGCGTATGCTAACGCACAAGATGGGACAGTCAGCGTGACGGTGCCTGTGCTTGTTTATCGCGAGGTGATACTTGCACCGACGTTGCTCAACGCGCCCGCCGATTATGCAAATAATGCGTCACTTGTTTCCGTGTCTCCGTCCAGGATTGAGCTGTGGGGCGTTCCTTCGGAAATTGATGATTATATTACTGCGGTACAACAGGATCTCACGGTTGATTTTAACAAGCTGACACCCGATAGGTTAACGCAGACGGTTGCGCTGACGGCAAATGAGGCGATTCGTCCGGTCAATGGGGCAGAAAACCTAACACTCAAGGTCAACCTGTCCGGAATCTCGTCAAAGACGTTTGAAGTGGAGCTGAACGAGGCGAATTTCTCTGCGGAACAGTTGCCTTCGGGATATAAGATGGTGGCGAAACAAACGAAGGCTGCGGTCACTCTGTGCGGTCCATCTCATTCACTGGCGGGGATTCGTGCTTCGGATATTCGCTTGTCAGCTTCACTCACGCAGACCGACTCCGGCGTGCAGACCGTGTTGGCGCAAGCATCCGTTCCAAAGAGTGGAAGCGTGTGGGCAGTTTATGATGATGCTCTTACAGGTGTGGAAGTATTGGTATCCATTGAGTCCAACTAAATAGCACAAATAAGAACCACCGACCGCGAACGGTCGGTGGTTCGTTTTAATTGAGTGGTTGTTTTGCGGTGGGAGGTGATTTGCGTGCGATCGCACGGCGGATCGGTAAGCCCTTGTCGATGTATAACGGTAACCCGCGCTCGATGATCGCCAATATCATCATAAAATTGCAGATAAGCTTCGGTGTGAGTAGGGGGTAATCCACTAATCCGTGGATAATGAAGGAGGATGCAAACATTACGATCGCGAAGCCCATCCAAAATGCACGCGTGCGGTCGTTGCGCATCAAGCGGATGCCGTTGCGAATGACGACAAATCCGAGCCAACCCATAATAGCGAGTGCTACCAGACCGCCTTCCATCAGTGTTTGAAGGATAAAGTTGTGTGCGTGTACGGCATTTATTCCACTCTCTTCTAACATATCCCACGTGTTTTGGATACCCGCACCATAGCCGAACAAGGGACGTTCGGTGAAGCGGGACAGGCATTCGAGCCACATACGCAGGCGGTCGTTGATCGCCAGATCGGCGGCGGAGTTGTTGATGATCTCCGCAGGTGTGGTGACCGTGGGTGGTGTAGCGGGCACGGTGGGGGTGACGGGATCGCTAATAATCTGCGGGAGCGACTTGCTGAGTTCGGCGGCAGATTGTTGTGCTTGCTGCGCATCGGCGACTGAGTTAATGACTTTTCCGCCAAGTTTGATGCCGGGGATGATGGAGATCAGACGCTTGACAACCTCGTCGGGGACAAGGATAAAGGCACTGACCAAATACATCGACACCGCGGCAAAATGGCGGCGGAAGTTAAGCACGATAAGCGCGAGGCACAGCACGATGAGTGCCATATAACCGCCGCGTGAGAAAGAAAACAGTACACCGCTCAGGTTGAGCAATAAACAGATACGGCAGAAAACGCGGATGTCCTTACGACGCTCGCAAAAGTTGAAGTACACAACAAACGGCGCGACGGTCATTAGATATTCTGCTAACACATTGGGGTTATTAAAGGTCGAGCAGGAGCGCAGAATATAGATCGGGTTTTCGATGCGCAAGGGGAGAAGGTCGAATACGATCTTGTCCAGCCATCCCCATACCTCAATGGGATTACTTTCGGTGAAATAGCCAACACGGTACTGGATGCAGGCAATCAGACCGACCGCACCGGCTACCGCGGTGATGCATAGCAGCAGGGAGTCGCAGCGATCGGCATCGGTGAGAAGGTTGGATACCATCATATACACCACAAAGAAGAATATCCACATACCCACTGTGGCAAGTGAATGCAGGAAATTGCGACTGTATAGCGTGGTGATAAACATATACCCGATATACACGAGCAGAATTTTACCGATGAGACCGAGGCGAAGCCTACGTCCGCTTTTGCGAACATCCTGCCACGCAAGGATCGCAGCAGGGATAACCAACAAAAAGCTGATATATTCCGGAAATAAAGGAACGAGGGCGATCAGGATGAACGCCTTTAACCACGATTGAGACAGATCTGCGCGGAACTGTTTAAGATTGGTGCTCATAGCCCTCTCCTTTCGTATGAGTTTATAGTACTATACCATACTTATCTGTCGGTTACAATAAAAGTTACAAACCTGTTATAATTTTATAGTACGTCACTTTCTTGACGAGCATATTTGTCCCGTGCAGCGCATATAGTGTTGCGAGATGATAAAGGAGTGAATGCTATGGAACAGCTTTTGCAGAGGCAGAAGATGACGATCACGAGGGTGGTGTTGGATGCAACAGAGGACTATGTGATCAGCGGAGATTATATTCTGCCGGAATATTGTCCCGATGTGGCGGTGGTGCTCAAATGCCTGGTCACCCCGCATCTTCAGAGCCGCCGTTGGAGCGGCGATGCGTTTGTCGTGGACGGTATGGCGGTTGTGCGCGTTTTGTATTTGGATGAAGAGCGCAGCTGCGTCCGCGAGGCAGAATTTACCCAGCCGATCAACTGCACATTACGTGGGCAGAGCGGCTGTGAAGCCGTTCCTGTGCAGGTGTGTATGATACAGGACTATGTTAACTGCCGCGCTGTCAGTCCGCGACGCATTGAGGTGCGGGGCGGCTTTACTGTGCGCGCGTGCGCTGAGCAGGCGGATGTGATGGAACTGCCGTGCGCGGCGGCTGAGGATCGCCTATACACCAAATGCATGAACAGAACGGTGACCGCACCGCTGTCGTGCGGTGATAAAATGATCACTGTCAACGAGACGTTGGCGTTTGACAGCGGTCTTCCTGCGGCGGAACAACTGCTTGGCGGCGATTGCTCCGCGGCGGTGACCGAGGTAAAGCTGCTGACGGATAAAGCCATCGTCAAAGGGCAGATCTACCTGCATCAGCTGTATACCGATGACAGCGTCGGCGGCACGACCTATGTGCTGGAATATACCGTGCCGTTTAGTGCCATTATGGATGTCGACGGTGTGCGTGACGGACAGTTGTATACCGCGCGTGTGAGTGTGCTGACCGATACGGAGGAATGTCTTGCGGGGGCAAACGGGCAAAACACCGCCCTGGGTTTTTCGGCGAAGTTGCTGATCCAATTATCAACATATGAGAAGACTGCCGTGCAGTTGCTGACGGATGCGTATCACCCCGACTGTCCCGCGGCACTGAGCACCGACACCGTATCACTTCGTTCCCTGACGGACGCCTTCTGCCAAACCGCCACGCTGCAAAAAAGTGTTGCACTGCCCGCCGATAATCTGCGGGAGATCATTGACGCATGGGTGATGCCGATGACACCGGTCGGGCGGTTGGAGAACGGACGGGTCGAGTTGGATATCCCGATAATGGTATCGATCTTGGTGCGGGATACAGATGGTGTCATCGCGTATTATGAGAGAGCGGAGGATTGTCATATTGCCTGCACGCAACCGATGCCGTATGCCGACACGGGCGCGATCAACGTGCATGCGCAGGCGACGGTGATGGGGCTGAGCTATGCGGCGATCGGTGATAAACTTGACCTGCATCTGACGCTCGTTACGGCTGCGGAATTATGGGAGACAATAGAAGAGCAAGTGATCACGGACATCGCATTACAGCGAGAAAACGCGTACGCTGTCGATGGTACGGCGGTACGGCTGTATTATGCCGATGCGGGTGAGAGTGTCTGGGATATTGCCCGTCACTGTCACACTTCGCCCGATGCCGTGCGGGAAGAGAACGACCTGCACGATGAGGTATTAACAGCAAAAACGGTGCTATTGATCCCGCAAAACTAACAAAAAGCGAGCCGCTCGTGTTGAGCGGCTCGCTCTGCATTAGTTCAGATACGTGAGGATCTCGGCAATGTTTTTCGCGGTATAGGTTGGACGAATGTCACTTTCCTTCCATACCTTGCGGGTGGTTTCGCCGCTAAACACCAGTATAGTGTCGATGCCCGCGTTGACCCCGCAAGCGATGTCGGTGTAGATGCGATCACCGATCATCACCGTGTCTTTGGGGGTAACGCCGAATTTTTGCATCGCGAGCTGTGCCATTGCTGGCTCGGGCTTACCGATGAAGTGTGGGCGTTTACCCGTTGACCGCCACAGCATCTCGCACACGCTTCCGCAGTCGGGGACGTACCCGAATGCCGTCGGGCATACCCAGTCGGGGTTTGTCGCGAGATATTGAATGTCTTTCAGAAGCAGAATGCACGCATCTTCCAACTTTTGGAAGGTCAGTTCGTTGTCGTTGCCGATCAGCAGGCAGTCGATGCCGTCTTCCAGATGATCGGTGACGGCAAATCCGCTGTCCGCGAGCTCCTTGCGGAAGGAGGCGGTGCCGGCAGCGTAGATTTTGTTGCCTTTGAAATGCTTGTGCAGATAGACGCAGGTCGCCATCGTTGAGGTAAAGAAATCCTCGGCGGTTGCTTTGATGCCGAGGCGCATGAGCTTGTCAACGTACACCTCGACGCTTTTTGAGGAGTTATTGGTGAGGAACAGATACCGTCCGCCGTTATCTTTGATCTGTTGCAGAAATTCCAGACTGCCTTCAAAGAGATGGTCATCAAGATACAGTGTGCCGTCCATATCCAATAAGAACAGTTTTTTCGTCTTCAGTGCATCCATTTCATCTCCTCCTCAAATTATGATAGCCACATTATACGGTTTAGTTAACCGAGAAAGGGTATGTTATGCTGACACCTTATACGGGAACAATGACCGCCGCGCTGGATCGGGTGAACGGATGGGTATGGGGTCCTACGTTGCTTGTGTTGGTGCTGGGGGTCGGGTTATTATTAACCTTTCGCACAGGTTTTGTGCAGGCGCGCCGTCTTGGTATG
>JAZOCG010000094.1:0-3239 GCA_045596345.1 Acutalibacteraceae bacterium | reverse complement strand
AGTAAGGTTTTCTAAAACCAGCGGTCAACGGAATGTTCCGTTGACATCTGTTTTAATTCTGTTTACGCACGATGCGGTAATCGTCCCGCACGCGGTAATACGGACAGCGGCGATGCCCCGACATCGCAAAGCGTTCATACTCATCCATATCCAGATCCATTACGCACACGTAATCCTCGCACTCGTCGTCATAGTCGTAGTTTTCACAGTCTTCGCACAGCAACTCGCCCATCCGTTTCACCGCCTTTATCAGCATTGTACCATATTCGGCATCGCATTTCAATAGCGGATAAAAAACTCGCTGTTGAGCAGACTCCAGTTCTGCGGGAAGGGGCGGTTCAAGTTCCAGTACCCCGCCCCGCGGAACCCGTACTCGCGGATAAGCGACAATTTCGCGGCGATACTGCGCGCATCCTCAAACCACACCTCATGCGCCGTGCCGCCCTCGTCGGTATACACGAAAAACGGCGACTGTGCGACCTCGTCATACTGAATTTCCGCGCCGTACCGCCGCGCAAGCTCCACTGCCTGTTCATTGGACAGCGAATCGGCACGGGTCACACCGCGCTGATACGGCAACGGCCAATTATAGCCGTATGTCGGGATACCCATAAAGATCTTCTCCCGTGGAATCACGCTCACCGCATAATCCAGCACCCGCCGCACCGACGGGATGGGCGCGACCGCCAGCGGTGGTCCGTAGGTATACCCCCACTCATAGGTCATCAACAGCACCCCGTCTGCCGCCGCACCGAGCGCGGCGTAGTCATGACCCTCGTACAGACTGCCCGGCTGATCATCGCTTGTCTTGGGCGCAAGCGCGACCACCACCTCGTATCCGAGTGGCGACAAACGTTCACGTAAACGCGCGACAAACTGTGCGTACAACGCCGCACCCTCGCGCCCGATAAACTCAAAATCCACGTCCAAGCCTTGATAATTCTTTGCCCGCATATTCGCGATGATTGCCTGTATCAGCTGTTCCTGTGCCGCCTCGTCACGCAACAGTGCCAGTCCCAATGCGCTGTCAAACACCCCTTCGGGCGTAAGGGTGGACAAATGCATCCACGGCGTCACGCCGTACTCCAGTGCAAGATCGATCATCGCTTGATCGTCCAGCGGCACCAATTCTCCCTGCGGTGTAAACCCGTAAGTGAACGGAGTAAAATAGGTCAGATACGGCAACGTTTCCCTGAGCAACGACGGCTGAATAAACGGGTACGCATAGGCATTAACATCCAGCGGCTCGGTCGGCGTGGGCTCGTAGCTGATCACCAACGTCTGCCCGACTTGCACTGTCGGCAAGCCCCCTAAAGCAGGGTTGTTACGATAAAGTTGGACGACCGACGTCCCGTATTGCCGCGCGATACCGTAAATACTGTCCCCGCTCTGCACGGTATACACCTGTGCGGGAAACAGGATCAGTAACGCCTGTCCCACCACAAGCGGCGTTTCCGGCGAGATACCGTTCACCTCGGCGATAAGCGTCGCCTCCACGCCGTAACGCTGCGCAATGCTGTTCAGGGTATCCCCCGCCGTGACTATGTGTATTGTCATAGCTTTCACCTCTCACAGCATCTATATGATGCCGACAGCGTGGACTATGCAAAAACCCCGCTCGTGAGAGCGGGGTTTGTTACGTTATTCTTCGGTTTTCTCCATATCCTTGCGGGCGATATACTCTTTCGCAATATACACAGGGCGGTGTTTCCCTTGGATGTAGATACGGGCAATATATTCGCCGATAATGCCGAGCATGATCATCTGCAGACCGCCGATAAGCAGAATAAGCACCACGATGGTCGCGTAACCGGGCAGATCAATGCCGAAAGCGAGCTTCTGCACCACGACGATGATCATATACAACAACGAAGCAACCGACATCAGTGCACCAACGATCGTCGCAATACGCAGCGGGAAGGTGGTAAACGAAATGACCCCCTCAAATGCATATTGGCATAATTTTTTGAACGACCACGAGGTTTTACCACCCTGCCGTTCTTCGGCGACATACGGGATAAAGTGCGTGTTAAAGCCCACCCACGAGAAAATGCCTTTGCTAAATCGGTGATATTCGCTCATCGCGAGCACCGCTTTCACCATCGTTTGCCGCATCGTGCGGAAGTCGCTCGCCCCCGCCTTGAAACTGATCTCACATGCGAAATCGATGAATTTATAAAACAGTTTCTTGCACGCGGCGATAAACTTATTCTCCCGCCGCGCTTCCTGATACGCCGCCACGCAGTCAATGTCGGGATTGGCTTCAAGTAAATCCACCATTTCAAGTGCGACCTCGGGACGCTGCTGCATATCCGCATCAATGACGGTCACATAGTCGCCTTCGGCGCGCTGCAGACCCGCGTACATCCCCGCCTCTTTACCAAAATTGCGGGAAAGATTGATGAGCTTGATCTTGTCGGGATACTCCTCGTACAACGACTTTAGCTCACCCCACGTGTTATCACGACTGCCATCGTTGACGAAGATCACCTCATAGACCATTTTATCCCCGATCGCCTCACGGCAGGCGGCGAAAAACGCCCGTACATTCGCTTCTTCGTTATAACAGGGCACAACGAGTGACCATTTCATTTCGCTACACCTTCTTATGCGTTAAATGATTACCGTCTCATTATAACATACAGAAAAAGGAATAGCAATGCTGTATTTTAAACACCCTCTACCCTTTTTCGCCGATATATGGTACACTGGACACAACATGTGCCTTGTACAACCAATCGGTTTTCCGAGTTGTGTCCCCGCATTTGCCGCTACTGGCGTCAAATGCCCGAGTTTTATAGTGTACTGAATAGAAAAATTTTCCTCACAGACGAAACCAAGACAGATTTTTACCGAGATATAGGATGAAGGTAAGGTGACGCGAGCAATCCGAACTTGCCTTAGAGCGGGATATTTCGGTGCTTAAGGTCTAAGATTTTAAAAAGAGCGAATTTTCGCTCAATCAAGGCACAAAACGCAGCGAATACTGTATGTATTCGCGAGTATTTTAACGCAGAGTGAGCGAGAATCCGCCTTTTTAAAACAGGTTCGGATTACTCGTGTCACCTTCCCCACAAAGGAGGAATTCGATGCAGGACGAACGGATCGTTGCGCTGTATTGGGAGCGAAACGAGGCGGCCCTCACCGCCACACTGAAAAAATACGACCGCTACCTCACCAAAGTCGCCTACAACATCCTGGCTGACTTTGAGGACAGTCGCGAGAGCGTTAACGACACC
>JAZOCG010000093.1:0-8042 GCA_045596345.1 Acutalibacteraceae bacterium | reverse complement strand
GGTCGTCGATGTCGCAGTCGACGCGGTCGTCGATGTCGTAGTCGACGCAGTCGTCGATGTGGTGGTTGATGTTGTCGTTGTTTTTTTCGTCGTTGATTTTGTGGTCGATTTTGTGGTTGATTTTGTGGTCGATTTTGTGGTCGACGTGGTAGTTAATATAGTTGCCGTTGCAGAGACCGATGTGCTTGACGACGAAGGGGTTACCTTTTCTGACGTCGTTTCGGTCCCCGCCATCGCATCCACTGTTGCGGTGGACGTCGTGGCAGTCGTCGACTCGGCACTCGGTTTATAATAGCTATGCTCCGGTTTCCCTTGAATGGTATACCACGCATACGGCATAATAACATCGTCATTTTTCACGATAGCGGCGGTGTTCACGGCGTTGCTCTCACCCACACGCACCTTGCGTGCGACAACGGTCAAGCGACCGTTTTTCACCTTCGCCGAACTGGGTGCAGTACAAGTGGACAGCAGCAACAGTTCATCACCCGCCTGCACATCCACGGGATAATCAAACCGCGACCGCGCACGGATCTGCTCAATATACTGGAGGAAATCCTCATCTCCGGCAAACTGCATACGGCGAATATTGAAGTACCGCTCGGATTCCGCATCCTCATCGGTGATTACCGCGGCGAAAACCTTATACTTCCCGTTAGAGAACAGCGTGTTCATCGTCAGCGTCGCCGCCACGCGAGCGTTATTGACGTTGCCGATAAATTTGTTCAGACCCGCCAGCATCTGTCCGCTCGCCATATTATGACCGTATACGATCAACGCGTTGTTGGTATCCTCAGACGTTGCCAACTTCGAGCGCATATCAAAGAATAACGCGCCGTTTTTATTTTTGTTTTGATTAAAATCCACCGTGAGATATTTCTCGTTATCACCGGAATACATCACGGGATAGTCGATGTTCAAAAAATCCTCATTGCCGGTCGCGTGATACGACAACCATCCGCGCACCTCGGGGTTTTTATCGTATAACAGCTGAAACGAGGTCTGCATTCCGTCGGGATAGTTGCCGCCCTGCTGTACAACGCCATCCTGCTCGGGATGGTAATCCTGCATCACATTGCCATACATCTTTTGCGTAAACGCGGGCAGCCACCACACGTTATACAGAATATACGTCAACGAACCGACAAGCAGTACGATCGACAACCAAAACACCGACTTGCGCAAAATTTGCCCTATACCGTCGCAAGGGAGCGGCACGTTATCGCACAATGCATGCCAAAACGCGCCGAAAGGATTGCGGCGCATACGGGGAGCCGTTTCGGTTATCTCGCCGTTATCGTCATCATCGGCGGAAAGCACAAAACGCTCAGACGAAGCACACCGATCCTCTTCGTCGTCATCTTCCTCCTCATCGTGCGTAACCAGCACCAGAGGCGGTATTTCCTGCAACATATCGTCTTCGTCATAGACAATGTCTTGCGGCACCTTCGTAATCAGCGGCGGAATAAACATGTCCGCAGGCTCGTCCATCTGCGCCACGGCATCCTCTTCGATCATATCCTCATCCTCAAGTAACAACGGCATTTCGCTTCCCTTCGGCGGTGCCGACGGTGTCGGCTCCTCCTCGGCGAGTGTGTCGGCAGATACTGCCGCATCCGCCGTATCCTCCGACGCCATTTCGTCTTCCGTTATCTCGCTTTTAACCAATAGGTTAAACAGATCGCGCACCTCTTCCTCTTGGTTGCCGCTGCTGTTGTTGAAGAACCCCTTATCCTGTTTTGTCATCAGGCTTCACTCCTTATGAAAAATCCTCGTATGGCGGGAGTCGCTTCCGACCAGACTGTCCATAGCCTCGCTTAATGCTTGTATAAAACGATCAATATCCTCTTCGTTGTTTTCGTGGCTCAGGCTCACCCGCAGAGCACTGTCGATCTCACTTGTCGGCAGACCCATCGCGGTCAACACAGGGCTCTTCGCTCCCTTTGCGCACGCCGAGCCGCTGGAAACATACACCTCCCGTTGTGCGAGAAAGTGCATCATCGTCTCACTGCGCAGTCCGGGGACGGATAAGTGGATGATGTACGGCACACCGCCCGCGGGCAGGTGAAATACCACGCCATCGCAGCCACGCAAACCCTCGATCAACCGCTGACGCAGGGCATCATAGTGCGCGAGTTGACGGGGAAGCGGCGGTACACATGCCGCCGCCGCACCAAAGGCAGCGATGAGCGGTACTGCCTCGGTACCGCCGCGAAGACCGCCCTCCTGCTTACCGCCAACATTGCGCGCCAGTATGCGGGCTTGCTTACGGAGGTACAGCACACCGCACCCCTTCGGTCCGTGGATCTTGTGAGCACTCGCTGTCAGCGAATCCACCCCGAATCGTTCCGCGTTAACGGGGATCTTACCCACCGCCTGTACCGCGTCGCAATGAATATGTGCCTGCGGTGAACGGCGGCGAATACCCGCCACAGCGGTTTCTAACGGGAAACGTGCGCCCGTTTCGTTATTGACCAGCATCACCGCAACCAACCCCGTATCGGGACGACAAGCGTCAACGATCTGTTCGGCGGTGATCGTTCCGTCCGCCGACGGTATAAGCCGCGTAACGGTATAGCCTTGTTTTTCCAATTTGTCACATGCCGCCGTCACCGAGGAATGCTCCACCGCGGTGGTGACGATATGCCTCCCGCCGTGCGGATGCGCCTCCGCCCAGCCGAGGATGGCGAGGTTATTCGCCTCCGTGCCGCCGGACGTGAAGATCAGCCGCTCGGGCGGCGCACCGATCAGCTTGCCGATCGCGGCACGCGCGGCGGTCAGCTCCTGCTCGGCACGGAACCCCATCGAATGCAACGAGCTGGGGTTTCCATAGACCTCGGTCATCACGGCATACGCCTTATCTGCCGCCGCCCGACATACGCGGGTGGTCGCACTGTTATCCAAATATGCCGCCGTCACCGAGATCCCTCCTCTCAAGGTGCAAAAGCACCTAGTTATACAGTTTTTATTTTACTATAATTTATAGGGATTTGCAACCCGTTTTTGCGGGTTTTGGACACATATCGGTATAAAAAAACAGCCATCCCGACAGGATGGCTGTTTTTCTATGATTAATTAGAGCTGAACGTCGATCGCATCGGCATTCTTCTTCTCGAACAGGCGGGTGATCTCAGCAAGATCATCGTCCTCGTCCGGCCACGCGGTGTTGCCGAACAGGTCCTGCTGACCCTCGACGATGTTCTCCTTATTGACGATCGCGCGCTCCTTATAGTCGTTGATCAGACCTGTCGCGATAACGGTGACGCTGACCGCATCGCCCATCTCGGCATCCAGGCTGTAACCCCAGATAATGTTGGCATCGGGATGCACCTGATCGCTGACCGCGCTGGTCGCTCTCTCCATCTCCTCGAAGTCGAAATCTTCGGGAGCGACAATGTAAATGAGCACGCCGTGCGCACCCTGGATCGAGGTCTCGAGCAAGGGGCTCTCGACAGCGGCCTTGGCGGCCTCTTCGGCGCGATCCTTACCCTCGGCGCGACCCATACCCATATGGGCGAAGCCCGCATCCTTCATAATGGACAGAACGTCCGCGAAGTCCAGGTTGATGTCACCGGGACGCAGGATAAGCTCCGAGATGCTCTTGACGCCCTTGTGCAGGACTTCGTCCGCCATCTCAAACGCGTTCTTCATCGTGATCTTCTCGGTGGTGACCAGACGGATGCGGTCATTGGGGATGACCACCAGGCTATCGACGTGCTCCTTGAGCGCGGCGATGCCGTCCTCCGCCTGCGCCAGACGACGCTTGCCTTCAAAGGAGAAGGGCTTTGTGACGATACCAACCGTCAGAATACCCATATCGCGGGCGATCTCCGCCACAACAGGAGCCGCGCCGGTGCCGGTGCCGCCGCCCATACCGGCGGTGACAAACACCATATCCGCGCCCTGCAGAGCCGACACGATCTCGTCGCGGCTCTCCTCGGCAGCACGCTGACCACGCTCGGGGTTGCCGCCCGCGCCGTGACCGCGCGTCAACTTCTCGCCGATCTGGATTTTATGGGTGGCGAGAGATACATCCAACACCGCCACATCGGTATTGACGGCAAGGAACTCCACGCCGCGCACATCGGCACGCACCATACGGTTGATGGCGTTACCGCCACCGCCGCCTACGCCGATGACCTTAATAACAATTTTGTTGTTCGGGACTGCTGCATCAATCTGCATCATATGTTCGTCCTCCATTTTATAGAAACTTTGGGATAGAAATAATCCATATAATATAACATCATTATTCTACCACGAAATAATAACGATTTCAACACTATTTTTGAAAAATCCCGAAAAATTATGCCGCCGTCGAGGTTGTGGTGCCCGCCGACGTGTTTTCGGTTGTGCTTTGGGTATTTTCAGCCTCATTGTTGGCATCGGTGGCAGGCTTTTTCAGCGCATCGGAGGGAGTAAATACCGCGCGATCGTTCTCTGCCTTATCATCGGCATAAGAGGTCATATCCAACTGTCCCGACACGCTTTCGCCGTTCTTTTCTACCAGGGTGGGAAGCATGCGGGTAAATGCCGTCACCTGCTGGGCGAGATTTGACTCATTGCCGAGCACGACCGCCAACCGATCCTTCCACCAGAAGCGCAGATTCGTCTTCTCGGTGATATCGACCGCGGTCACCCCTTCCAACTCATTGGTTTCGACCGCGCCGAGTATGGTTGAACAAATACGCAAACTGCGCTCATCCAACGCATCCCCGCCGAGTTCTTCGGTAAGAACACTTGCGCCGACGATGCGCGGCAGATCGGCGGGGAGATTTTCCGTCGCCACCCGCTCGAGAATATGGTTGTTTTCGCCCAAAATAAGCCAATCCTGCTCGGTCTGCAGGGCGGCGAGCACCTTCGCCTCCGACACGCGGATACACACCGTCGAGAAGGAGGAGTTTTTCACCTCAACGTAATCGAGATACGGGAACTGCCGTAACACCTGATTACTCGCTTGCACCTTGTTGACCGCCAACAGGCTCTGATTAACAAAAATCCCGCTCGCTTTAATGATTTCGTCGGGAGAATACCGCACTGTTCCCTCGCCGTCAACAAATTCTACCTCAATCGCTTTAACACCGAAGAAGGATGCACTCTCCCCTTTGGATGCCTTGGCGACCTCGATGACACCCCACACGATCGCCGCGAGCAGAAATACCGCCACAATAAGCACCGTAGCCGTGCGAATTATTCGACGGCGACGGCGGCGACGACGTTTTTCGGCGCGGCGCGCTTCCATACTGTTGATCGGTGCGTTGTTTTTCATACATGTCATTCCTTTGCTTTAAGGTGGACCTTATCCTCGGCGTATATCCGCACCGATCGCCCGTAGGCAATCGGTGAGTTCCGCATATCCTCTGTCTAAATGCTGAATTTCGCTGATGGTCGTTTCTCCTGCAGCGACCAGTGCCGCCACCACCAGAGCCGCACCGCCGCGCAGATCGGTGCACGCAACCGATGCGCCCTGCAGAGAAGGCACGCCTTCGACGACAGCCACCCGCCCGTCTACGCGAATACGCGCACCCATACGGGCAAGCTCGTCGACATATTTATAGCGATTTTCAAAAATGCTCTCCACAAACACACTCGCTCCGTCCGCCACACAAGCCGCCGCCAATAACGGTGCCGCCGCATCCGTCGGAAAGCCGGGATACGGCATCGTGCGTATCGTGCCCAGACTGTGCAGACGCGTAGGCGCGGTTATCGATACCGCCTGCCAACCGTCCGCAGTGGACTGTGCGCGGATGCTGCATCCACTCTCCTCAAACGCAGGAAATACGGGTGACGTGTGCTCGGCACAACAGCGGTGAAGCGTCAAATCACCGCCCGTCACCGCCGCCGCGGCAAGATAGGTCGCCGCCTCAATGCGGTCCGGCATCACCCAATGGGTGCACCCGTGCAGACGCTCCACGCCCTCAATGGTCAGCACCCCATCCGCGGTGCTGCTGATGCGCGCGCCGCACGCATTCAAATATAAGCATAAGTCTTGAATTTCGGGTTCTCGTGCGGCGTGACGCAGCACCGTCGTACCCTGCGCCGTACAGGCGGCGAGCAACACATTCTCCGTCGCACCGACACTGGGAAACGCAAGGGTGATCTCAGCACCCCGCAGACCCTTTTCCGCCCGACAGCAAATGTGACCGTGCCGCTCCTCCACCGTCACACCCAGACGGCGCAACGCTGCCAGATGCAGGTCGATCGGGCGCGGACCGAGCTCGCACCCGCCGGGGTAGCTCATCGTCGCCTCGCCGCAGCGGGCAATGATCGCCCCTAAAAACACGATGGACGAGCGCATTTCGCGCATCAAACGATCGGGAATATCACTCCCGATCGGGGCGGTGGCGTCCACCGTCACCGTATCCTCCTGTTGCAAGGTACGGCAACCGAGATGGCGAAGAATCGCCATCGACGCCCGCACATCCGATAGGTGCGGGCAATTATGTATCTCACTGGTTCCGTGCGCCAGTAAGGTCGCCGCAAGCAGCGGCAATGCGCTGTTTTTTGCGCCGTGGATGATCACCTCGCCGGACAGTTTCTGCCCGCCGCACACGGTAATCGTACCCATACTGCATCCTCCTCTCCGCATCCCAGTGTATGCAGAAAGGAAGAAGGGGGTTCTTATTTCATTTTGTCACGAATGGCGCGGTAAATGCGGTCATCCGCATCCATAATCGCCATACGGCGGACGTTCTCCGCCATCGCTTGCATCCGCACGGGGTCATCGGTGATGGCGCAGATCTCCTGCCACAGCCGTTCACCCGTCAGGTCTTTCTCCTCAATACACACCGCGGCATCCTGCTCGACGAGCGTCATCGCGTTGTGGAACTGATGGTTCTCTGCCACATAGGGGGACGGGATAAGAATTGCCGGCTTGCCCGCGGCGGGAAGTTCGCTTAAGGTCATCGCGCCGCAACGGCAAATGACCAGATCCGCCGCCGCCATGCACTGCGGCATATTGTCGATATATTCCCGCACCGCTATGCCGTCCGACGACAGCGGAACACCCGCCTCGTCCAGTGCGGCAGACATATCCGCAAAGCCGGTCTTTCCCGTACCGTGGATGTGCTGCAGTTTTCCACGCTCGTGGCTCAGACGCAGCACCTCGGTCATTGCCTCGTTGATGCGGCGCGCACCTAAGCTGCCGCCGAAAGAGAGGACGAGCGGACGCTCATCCAGCCCCAACGCCGCGCGTGCTGACGCCTTGGTTTCGGTCAAAAAATCGGGGCGTAACGGGTTACCCGTCACAATCACATCGCAATTGCTCGGCAGGTGTTTTTTCGCCGCCTCACTGCACAACAGGACGGTCGCGCCCTCTTTGGCAAGCATCTTCACCGTCACGCCGGGGTAGGCATTGGATTCGTGCACCAACGTCGGCACGCCGTGGCGGATCGCTTCGCGCAATACGGGACCTGACACATATCCGCCCGTGCCGATCGCGACGTCGGGGGCAAATTCCTTGACGATCTTCGCCGCGGCGACACTCGAGGTCACCACGTTGACCGCCGCGAGGATATTACGCCCGATGTTTTTAACCGACAAACGCCGCTGAAAACCGCGCACGCTCACCGTCTTGATCGCATAGCCTGCCGCGGGAACAAGGCGGGTTTCCATCCGCCCTTTCGCGCCGACAAACAGGATCTCGGCATCGGGATGCTCTTTCTTGATCTTATCGGCGATCGCCAATGCAGGGTTAATGTGCCCCGCCGTGCCGCCGCCCGTCATCAACACGCGCATCGGTCATCCTCCTATGCTCTTAACGAATAAATCACGCGCCTACTAGGCTTTTTCCATCCGCGCTTGCCGCGAAATGGACAACACCACGCCCATCTGCAGCATCAGCATTAGGATCGACGTGCCGCCGTAGCTGAAGAAAGGCAAGCTGATGCCGGTGTTCGGCATCAGGTTGGATACCACCGCGATATTGATGGCGACCTGCAGACCGATCTGCAGAGTAAGCCCGATGGCGAGCATACAGCCAAACTTATCAGGCGAGCGCATACCGATGACAAACCCGCGCCACACAAGCAGGGCAAACAGTA
>JAZOCG010000092.1:0-2662 GCA_045596345.1 Acutalibacteraceae bacterium | reverse complement strand
GCGCCTCGACCCCAAGGACTGCCTTGCCGCCGCCGGACAAGGATTTACGCTGCGCGTCACCCCGTCTATTTGGATGAACGAGCCTCTCGCCGAGGCGCTATGTATGATTCCGTGGGAGAAACAAGACTAAACAAAGCGCCCGTTATATTGGCGTTGCAAACTTACCGCGCCTTTTGCTACCCTCGGCGTTCGCGCCAGCGAACGCGAGCACGGCGGAGACACCCTTACGGAGATGCCGCGTGCGGCTGCCGTGCGGCGTTATGTATGATTCCGTGGGAGAGAGAAAACACCGACTAAGCGGAATTCCCCTATAAGAATCGGTCGCTCCTGCCAATGCACACCGTATCGGCAGGAGTTTTTTGTGCAAAGAGAAGATTTTTTGAGAAAAATAAATTTTTATCCAAGTTTCTCTTTCCTTTTTTCGATGAATAGGGTATAATATCCTATGGAATAAATTTCTGGGAGGTCTTATTATGCCGTTAGTGAATACCAAGGAAATGTTTAAGAAGGCTTACGAGGGTGGTTACGCCATCGGTGCTTTCAACGTCAACAATATGGAGATCGTGCAGGGCATCATCGCCGCGTGTAAGGAGCTCAACTCCCCCGTCATCTTGCAGGTGTCGGGCGGCGCGCGGAAATATGCGCACCATGCGTATCTCTATAATATGGTCAAGGCCGCCGAGGAGGAGTCGGGTCTGCCGATCGCTCTGCACCTCGACCACGGCAACAGCTTCGAATTGTGCAAGGATTGCATCGACGGCGGTTTCACCTCCGTGATGATCGACGGCTCCCACCTGCCGTACGAGGAGAACGTCGCCCTGACCAAGAAGGTCGTGGACTACGCCCACGCACACGGTGTCACCGTTGAGGGTGAGCTTGGTCAGCTCGCCGGCATCGAGGACGAGGTCAACGTCTCCGCCGAGAACGCCAGCTACACCGACCCCGATCAGGTGCAGGATTTCGTCACCCGTACGGGTGTTGACTCCCTCGCCATCGCCATCGGCACCAGCCACGGCGCGTTCAAGTTCAAGCCCGGTCAGAAGCCGCAGCTCCGCTTTGACATTTTGCAAGAAGTGATGGATCGCCTGCCCGGCTTCCCCATCGTTCTGCACGGCGCTTCTTCTGTTATGCCCGAGTACGTGGCGCAAATCAACGAGTTCGGCGGCCAAATGGCGGATGCCATCGGCATCCCCGAGGATATGCTGCGTCAGGCGGCTTCCATGGCGGTGTGCAAGATCAACGTCGACTCCGACCTGCGTCTGGCTCTCACCGCCGGTATCCGCAAGCACCTTGCGGAGAATCCCTCCCACTTCGACCCCCGTCAGTATCTCGCCGACGGTCGTGCGAACATTGCCGAGGTGGTCAGCCACAAGATCAAAAACGTGCTGGGTAGCGAAGGCAAGGCGTAACATCTCGCAGGCGGAGGGGGACTCTCTCCGCCTGTATTTATCTTAGCGATCATCCGAAAGGAGAACCTCGTATGCTGCTTGTTCTTGATATGGGTAACACCAACATCACGCTCGGCGTATTTGACGGCGAGCGCCTGCTGTTGCAGTCGCGTATGGCGACCGACAAGCGCCAGATGGAGGACCAATACGCCATCGCGCTGATGGACCTGCTGCGTTTATATAAGCTGGAAGCCAGCGCCTTTACGGGGGCGGTGCTGTCCTCCGTGGTGCCGCCGCTCAACCACGCGCTGATGGAGGCGGTACGCAAGGTGACGGGACTCACGCCGCTTCTTGTCGGCCCCGGCACCAAAACGGGGCTTAACATCCGCATCGACAACCCCTCGTCGTTGGGTGCCGACCTGCTCGTCGGTGCTGTCGCGGCGGTGGCAAAGGTCGGGTTCCCCTGCATCGTGTGGGATCTCGGCACGGCAACCACCGTATCGGTGGTGGATAAGGACGGGGCCTTCCGCGGCGGCGCCATTATGCCGGGCATCGGCACGGCGCTGAATTCACTGGCGGATAACACGTCCCTGCTGCCCCAGATCAGCGTGGATGCCCCCGAAAAGGTCATCGGCAGCAACACCATCGCCTGTCTGCAGTCCGGCGCGGTGTACGGCAACGCCTGTCTTATCGATGGGATGAACGCCCGCATCGTGGAGGAGTTGGGCTACGATGCCCCGGTGGTGGTCACCGGCGGTCTGGGTCGGGAGATTGCCCCCCAGTGCCGCAGCCGGGTACAGTATATCAGCGAATTGTTGCTGACCGGTCTGCGTATCATCTACGAGAAGAACAAGAAATAACCTTGAAAACCCTCTTGCTCTTTGCAAGTGAAAGCACCACATCCTACCCTATGGCGGGGCAGCCGTGAGCGTCCCAGCCGACCTGGCCGGATGTGTTTATATACATCGTCCGTAAACGTGATATCTTCTTCGGAAGAATGACAGTAAAGGAGAATCGTTATGTCTAATGTTAATAAAAACACCTTAAAACTGGTGCAGTTGGGTCTGCTTTCCGGCCTGATTATCCTGCTCCAGTTGTACCTGAACATTCCGCTGCCCGGTGGCCTGACCCTGTGTATGGTGATGGTTCCCATCGTGGTGGGTGCCGGTATGTTCGGCCCCACCGGCGGCGCCCTGCTGGGTGGCGTGTTTGGTATCGTGGTCAGCGCTTTGGTGGTCGGTAATCAGGCCGGCAAGGCGGATCGTAGCCATGTC
>JAZOCG010000091.1:0-2629 GCA_045596345.1 Acutalibacteraceae bacterium | reverse complement strand
AAGTGCTGCCGCATCGGGGGAGCAAGGTTTGTTGCTACCATCCGCGGGAGCGAAAGGCAGGCGGCAAGTCTGGGCGCACGCGCCGCGGTTGCCGCTGCGCCGCCCGAGCATTGCGGAGAAATAGCATTGGCCCGACACGCTCATACACAGCGCGCCGTGGACGAACACCTCAAGCTCTACACCGCGTCCCGCACACGCCGCGATCTCCTCGCGGCTCATCTCGCGGGATAGCACGACACGGGAGAACCCCGCCTCACGCAGGAGATCCACTCCCGCGGGGGTGTGGCAGGAAAGCTGTGTCGACGCGTGAAGCGGCATCGTCGGTGCGGCGGCGCGGATACACCGCGCGAGCCCCAAGTCCTGTATGATGAGCGCGTCCACGCCGAGGCGGCAGGCGGTCTCGGCGGCACGCAGAGCGTCCGCCATCTCGTCGTCCCGCACGAGTGTGTTGAGCGCGAGATGCACCTTCACACCTCGCGCGTGGCAGTAGGCGACCGCACTGGCGAGTTCGTCTTCGGTGAAATTATGAGCCGCTCGACGGGCATTAAAATCGGAAAGTCCTAAATAAACAGCGGAGGCGCCGCAACGCACCGCCGCTATCAGGCTTTCGGTCGAGCCGGCAGGAGCCAGCACTTCTAACCGAGCTTTGTTCAACGCTCGGCCAGCTTTCTAAGCAGATTTTCGTTGTCCTGCTTGAGGCGAGCGACCTCACGACGGAGGTTCTCGGTCTCGGAGCGGGAACGGTTGTTATCGTCAAAGAAGGACTTGAGCTGTTTGCGGAGATTGTCCGCGGTCTGGGTCGCCTTCTTTGCCTCGTCCGCCTGCATGAGCGCGGTCATCACCGACGCCATCACAAGCGAGGTGCGGTTATTGGCGTTCATCAGGTTGCGAATGCGGGCATCCACCTGCGCGCCGAGTTCCTGCATATAGCCGGGGGTCTCGTCGGTGGTGATAACATAATCGGTGCCGCAGATGTTCAGGGTTACTTTCTGTACCGAATCCATAGGTTGATCGTCCTTTCATATTAAAAATCGTGGTCTGCGCCAGAATTTTATCCTTTTTACTATTATACTCCATCATTCGACGGCGGTCAAGAGGAAATCCGCTGTCGAGGCTTGCTCTCTGTAGAAATTTATGATAGAATATTGGTCAGAAATGATAGGGAAGGGGTGTTTGGACGAATGAAACCGATGGGGCTGTATGTTCACGTGCCGTTTTGTGTGTCCAAATGCCCGTATTGCGACTTTTATTCGCTTGCGAAGCCGACCGAGGAACAACTCGATGCCTACGCCGCGCGTCTGTGCGCGGTGCTGGATGAATGGGCGGCGCGTCTGCTCGATGCGACGGCGGATACGTTGTATTTCGGCGGCGGTACGCCCGCTCTGCTCGGCGGTGAGCGTCTGGCGGCGGTCATTGACCGTGCGCGGGCGAATTTCGGGCTGGATGAGGCAGAGATCACGTTAGAGGCAAATCCCGCCGACGATCTGCGGGACACGTTTGCGGCGTTTGTTGCGGCGGGAGGGAACCGCCTGTCGCTCGGGATGCAGTCTGCTTGCGTCAGGGAACTGACCGTGCTCGGACGGCGACACACGCCTGCCGATGTCGAGCGTACGGTAGCGGATGCCCGCGTCGCGGGGATCGACAATATTTCGCTGGACGTGATGCTCGGTATTTCGGGACAGACCGATACAACTGCACGTCAGTCGGCGCGGGTTGCGGCACAGCTTGGTGCCGCCCACGTGTCAGCGTATCTGCTAAAAATCGAGCCGAACACGCCGTATGGTCGGTGTGCGCCGCCCTTACCTGATGAGGACACCACCGCCGATCTGTACCTGGCGGCAATGGGGGAACTGGACAGCCTCGGCTATCGGCAGTATGAGATCTCCAACACCGCTCTTGCGGGAAAAGAGAGCCGCCATAATTTGAAATACTGGCGAAGCGAGCCGTATCTCGGCATCGGTCCTGCGGCGAGTTCGTGCCTTGGCGGGCGGCGGTTTGCTTACCCGCGTGATCTGGCGGATTTTATGAACGGCAACGAACCGATAGACGAGCCGTCCGGCGATATTGCGGTCGGCAGTCCGACGGAATACGCGTTGTTGCGCTTGCGGTTATCCGAGGGCATTTCGGCGGCGGATTATACCGCCCGTTTCGGTGAGGATCTCCCGCCCGCGTGGCGTGAGCGGGCAGGGGCACTGCCGCCGAGCTTGGTGCGGCAGAATGAGGCGGGTATTTACCTGACCCGCGAAGGTTTTTTGCTCTCCAATACCCTCATCACGCATATTCTTACGGAATAATTTAATCTTTGTTCATACTCCTTTTTATAAATATGGTAAACTGGATGTATGGTATGGAGGTGTCACTATGGTAGGAATTAAAATCATGGTCGTGGATGACGACAGCAATATTTGTGAGCTTCTGCGCTTATATTTAGAAAAAGAAGGTTTTGACACGGTCATCGCGTCGGACGGCGCGCAGGCGGTGGCGATGTTTGATGCCGAAAAACCGGATCTGATGTTGCTTGATGTGATGATGCCGCGCCTGGACGGCTGGCAGGTGTGCCGCGAGATCCGTAAGAAATCGCAGTGTCCCATTATTATGATCACCGCGAAGGGTGAGGTGTTCGATCGTG
>JAZOCG010000090.1:0-5351 GCA_045596345.1 Acutalibacteraceae bacterium | reverse complement strand
CACTTGTTGATGTTTATAAGAAAAGCGGAATGAGCTTAATTCTTTTCAAAATCGAAAAGAAACCTCAAAGAGCTTATTGGGGTGAATGGGGCGAATTCAACAATATGCAGATTCATTGGAAAGACGATAATTGTTTAGTGATCAACTCTGTTGAATATGAAATAGAATAACACTATAGAATACTGCGAGTAATTTCGAAATGTTTTGTAGCAATATTACCTATACCCTGATTCAAGTCCCCTTGCTAATTGCTTGCTAAGCAAACGCAGTAAAACAGCATAAAATTAGCGGTAACGGCGTAACACAAGATAACACATTTACCTTAAAAATCCCCTGACAGCAAGGGGTTTCGCAGAATGTGTTGTTTGTGGTTGCGTAACGCGTTGCTTTTTCGGTGTGTTTGTGGTACAATAGGCGAAAACATCGAATGTTGTCTGCAATAAGGGGCGTTTATGAAAAAACTATGGCTAACCGTGCGATCTGCCGTGGTGACGGTGGGGTCTTGCGCGGTCACGGGTGTTGTGTCCGCGGTGGCGGTCGTGTTGTATAAATGGTGCGCGCATCGCGCGGTAACGGCGGCGGAGAGAGGGTATCACCTTCTGCGCACATATTGGTGGTGTCTGCCGATTCTGCTGGCAGTGCTGGCGGCGGTGGCGGTGGGTCTAGCGTGGGTGTATCGGCGCGAGCCGAGCGTGCGCGGCGGCGGTATCCCTGCGGCGATCGGCGCGGTGCGCGGGCAAACCGCGTTGCGGCGGTGGGTGACACCGCTGGGTGTGTTCGGGTTGTCGCTGTTGTCGTTTCAGCTAGGGGTGCCGCTTGGAACGGAAGGACCGTCGGTGCTTATCGGTGCGTCTATCGGCGGCATCGCCGTTTCGCTGTGCAAGGTGCATAGCGCGCAGGGAAGTTTTGTGATGAGCGGCGGTGCGAGCGCGGGCTTTGCGGTGGCGACGGGTGCGCCGTTGGCGGCGGTGCTGTTCGGGATAGAAGAGACCCACCGCCGTGCAACGCCGAAGATCGTGGTATCCGTCGGCGTTGCGGTGCTGTGCGCCGCGCTGACCAACACGGCGATTTCGCCGCTGTTGGGGGTGAACACGGCGTGGTTCTCGCCGCTGTCGCTCAAACCGTTGACCTGGCGTGAATGGTGGTTGCCGCTTGCCGTCGGTGTGGCGGTCGGACTGCTTTCGGCGGGATTTTTATGGTATCATCGAGCAATTCGTTGCGTAACGCAACTCGCGAGCAACCGTGTGCCGTTGGCGTGGCGCATCTGGTTTGTGCTCGCGGCAACGGCGGTGGCGGGTTGTTTCTGCTTTTCGGCGGTTTCCTCGGGACACGAGCTGACGGCGGCGTTGCTTTGCAACGGTGCGCCGCTGTGGTGGCTGGTGATGTTGCTGGTGTTGCGTGCCACCCTGACCTTATGTGCCAACGCCAACCACATCACGGGCGGTCTGTTCCTGCCGCAGATCGCGATCGGTGCGGTGTTTGCCGCTCTGCTCGGCGGGTTGGCGGCGCGCCTGCCGCTCATAGGTGCGGAGTATTACACCGTGGTGATGATGCTCGGCATCACCGCCGCAGTCGCCGGGCTGATGCGGTTGCCGCTCACCGCGGTCGCGTTTGCGGTGGAGGCACTGTCGGGGTATAGCCACATTCTGCCTGTTATTCTTACCGTGGCGACGGCGTATCTTATCACCAAGATGTGCGGTGTGACGTCCGTTACCGACAGTGCGTTGGAACACATCACAACCGATATGGCAAAAAAGCCTGTCGACACTTGACAAATTTCGCGAAGTGTGGTATGTTCGTACCATAAATAGGAAGATAGAGGTGCCGGACATCATCAGTAGCCGTTTTTGCCGCATTTGCGGTCGCTCGGGGCGAGCGGACGGGGAAAGGGGTGACGGCCGAGATGTGCGGAGTCCCGCCCGCGCGTCGGTGTTCGGTGAGAATACGCCGCGCACTGTCACGGGTGTGGAGAGCTATCGATTGTCGGCGAGAGACCGGCGGTGCCCTGCACCGTGCGGTCTTTTTGTTTTACTGCGGCGGGGCGGAACGCACTGCCGAAAAAGAAAAAGGAGGATATTCCCTATGCGTAAAACTAATTGGAAACGTTGGTTGCTGGCGGGTCTGGTGTGCGCTCTGCTCACCTTTTCCATGACCTTCATCGCGCTCGGCGAGAGCGATGCCGCGCCTGCAACCGAAACCGCCTTCGAAGTCGACGGGACGGAATACGATCTGACCGACGGCGACTCGGCGATGGAGTATGTGGGTGCTTATGCGGATAACATCAATGCGGACGCGGGCTTCCACGCTCACCTGTCTACCGCGCTCGCGAAGGTGCGCGAGTCCATCCCCGCCTATGCATCCATCTGGGCACTGCTGCCGCCGATCATCGCGATCGTGCTCGCGCTGATCACCAAAGAGGTGTATTCCTCGCTGTTTATCGGTATTCTCGCGGGCGGCGTGATCTACGCGAACTTCCATTTTGAAACGACGGTGGTGCACACCTTCAGTGACGGCTTCATCGCGAGTGTCGCGGATGCCTACAACATCGGTATTCTCATCTTCTTGGTGCTGCTGGGTGCCTTGGTCGCGATGATGAACAAGGCGGGCGGCTCGCAGGCGTTTGGTCGCTGGACCGCCAAGCACATCAAATCCCGTGTCGGCGCACAGCTGATGACCATCCTGCTCGGCGTGATGATCTTCATCGACGACTATTTCAACTGCCTGACCGTCGGTTCGGTGATGCGTCCTGTGACCGACAAGCACAACGTATCCCGCGCTAAGCTGTCCTATCTCATTGATGCGACTGCCGCGCCGGTCTGCATCATCGCCCCCATTTCTTCGTGGGCAGCGGCTGTGGCGGGCTTCGCGAAGGGCTCGGGCGCGCAGGATGGTATGTCGCTGTTCATCAGTGCCATCCCCTTCAACTTCTACGCGCTGCTCACCATCGCGATGATGATCTTCCTCGCGGTGTCTAAGTTCGACTTCGGTCCGATGAAGAAGCACGAGGACAACGCCAAGAACGGCGATCTGTTCACCACCGGCATCGAGGAGCAGGCAGAACAGCTCACCACTAACGAGCGCGGTCGCGTGTGCGACCTCGTCGTGCCTGTGATCGTGCTGATCATCACCTGCGTCATCGGTATGATCTACTCGGGCGGTTTCTTCACCCCCGACACCGACGGTTATATGGATTTCATTGCCGCCTTCTCGGGTAGTGACGCTTCGGTCGGTCTGGTGTACGGCTCGTTTGCTGCGATCATCTTCACCGTGATCTTCTATCTGTGCCGCCGCGTGCTCAGCTTTAAGGCGTTGATGGAATCCATCCCCGAGGGCTTCAAGGCGATGGTCCCCGCGATCCTCATTCTGTGCTGTGCGTGGACGCTGAAGACGATGACTGACAGCCTGGGCGCGAAGATCTTCATCTCCCAGCTCATCGAAGGCTCGGCGGCATCCCTGCAGGCGTTCCTGCCCGCGATCATCTTCCTCATCGCTGTGGGTCTGTCCTTTGCGACGGGCACCTCGTGGGGTACATTCGGCATCCTCATCCCGATCGTACTCAGCGTGTTCGGTGCTGAGAGCGGCACCATCACCATTGTGGCGATCTCCGCGTGTATGGCGGGTGCTGTGTGCGGTGACCACTGCTCGCCCATCTCCGACACCACCATTATGGCATCGGCTGGCGGTCAGTGCAACCACCTCAACCACGTATCCACCCAGTTACCGTACGCGTTGACGGTGGCGGGCGTGTCTTTCGTCAGCTACATCATCGCGGGCTTTATCCCCGTGTGGTACATCACTCTGCCGATCTCTCTGGTGCTGATGCTCGGCACGCTGTTTATCCTGCGTGCGACCCTCGGCAAAAAGCAAGAAGCGTAATTCTACATAACCATAAAAAGTACCGGTATCCCCTGCGGGGTACCGCGACTTTTTATGCGTTTACACGCAAGAATGTTTCACGTGAAACAAAAATAATGGGTTTACAGCGTGAAAAATCTGTGTTAAACTGTATTCAATGATATTGTTTAATATAAAAGAGGTGCCGATATGGCGAAAATCATAGCAGTGGTGACACAAAAAGGCGGCGTGGGCAAGACTACGACCGCGGTGAATATTGCATCGGTGATGGGCGAGCTCGGCAAGAAGGTACTGCTTGTTGACAGCGATCCGCAGGGCAACGCGACGAGCGGTGTCGGGCTGGACAAGCGTAAGGTCAAGCTGTCTACCTACGATCTGCTTGTGGGCGCGGACGGCACCGACGAGGCGGCGGTAACAACGGCGTTTGCGGGTCTGTCGGTGGTGCCGTCGAGTATGTCGCTTGCGGGTGCCGAGATCGAGATGGTGGATCTGCCGCATCGTGAGAGCCGCCTCAAAGCGGCACTTGCGCCGTATCGCGAGCAGTATGACTACATACTCATCGACTGCCCGCCTGCGCTCGGGTTGCTGACACTCAACGCGCTTGTTGCGGCGGACACGGTGCTGCT
The DNA here is from genome assembly GCA_045596345.1 of Acutalibacteraceae bacterium. Lineage (GTDB taxonomy): Bacteria > Bacillota > Clostridia > Oscillospirales > Acutalibacteraceae > UBA5905. Next base: position 870 of record JAZOCG010000090.1, on the reverse strand, counting down.
GCCCGTTCAACCCGAGTTCTATGCGTTGGAGGGACTTTCACAGCTGATCGCCACCGTGCGGCAGGTCAAACGGGCGTATAACCCCAACCTCGAGCTTGAGGGTGTGGTGTTTACGATGTACGACGGGCGCACCAACCTCACCCAGCAGGTGGTCGCGGAGGTCAAGAAGTTCTTCCCCCGCAAGGTGTACGCCAATGTCATCCCGCGCAGTGTGCGTCTGGCAGAAGCCCCCGGCTTCGGCAGACCTATTAACTATTACGACAAGGCATCCAAGGGTGCGAAGGCATACCGCGCACTGACCGAGGAGATTTTGGAAAGACAGATTTGACGGTTCGGCGTATCGTTTCGTCAAGGATAGGAGGAAAACGCTATGGCTATGAAAATCGGCGGTCTCGGCAAGGGACTGGATATGCTATTATCGGAAAATTCACTTGAGGACGGCGCGCGCACCGTCACACTGCCTATTGAGGAGATCATCCCTAACCGCGATCAGCCGCGTAAGCAGTTTGACGATGAGGCACTCGCGGATCTGTCCGCGTCCATCGCCCAGCACGGGGTATTGCAGCCGCTGCTCGTGCGCCCGATGCCCGACGGCAGTTATCAGCTCGTCGCGGGAGAACGTCGTTGGCGCGCATCGCGTATGGCGGGGCTGACTGAGGTGCCCGTGGTCGTGCGGGATATGAACGAGCAGGAAGCGGCAGAACTGGCACTGATCGAGAACTTACAGCGTGAAGACTTAAACCCGATGGAAGAAGCCCTCGGTTATCAGACGTTGATGGAAACCTATGGGATGACGCAGGAGCAGGCGGCACAGGTGGTGAATAAATCCCGCCCCGCCGTGGCGAATGCGTTGCGCCTGTTGCTGTTGCC
>JAZOCG010000089.1:0-4071 GCA_045596345.1 Acutalibacteraceae bacterium | reverse complement strand
TCCGAGCTGCCGTCCGAATGATAGGTCTCACTTTCCATATAGCAGAGCTTTTCCGTCAGCTGATACATCCCCGTGGCGGGTGTCGGTTCCTCCTGTACGGGGGCGGCAAGCTCGGTGATGCAGAACCAATTACGCGGAACGTCGGACACACGATCCTCCGTTGTCCCGTAGGCGGCGTAGAAATCACCGCTGTAGGTTTCGAGAAGATAGATAAACTTATTATATTCTGCATCCTCACAGTGCCAAGCGCGTTTCGTGCTTCGCCGCAATTTTGCCGCAGCATTCTTCTGCGTCTGCCACGACCCCTCCCAATAAACGGGCATTGATTCATCGCGCAGACTTGCATCCGTATAGCGGTCGAAGTTTTCCGCTGTTAATTTGACAGACTGTAACTTACCCACTTCCCGCCAATCACTCGTCCCCTCACTGGTGCTATACAACGCGCCGTTGTCAACACGCCAATCGACGCTCTGCATGATGCCCCAGACGCTGATATATTGATTGTCCACAACACACACGGTGTTCTCGCGGCGGTAAGTGCCGTCGGGGGGCGTTTTGTCTTGCGGGTTCGTTAAGAAACCGATGGCGACACCCACGGTGGCAACCACCGCCGCGAGAATGATCCAGAACGCGGGCTTTTTGTAGCTGAGCACCGACTTTATCCGCGCTTTGACCCCGACCTCGCCGAAGGCAAGCGGGCAGGCGGCAACCGTGCGGCGGCGTGCGCCGCAGGCAAGCAAGGTGCGGGAATAGGCGGTCTTGCCGTCCTCTTCCAGCGCGCGTACCACCCGCTCGTCGCACGCGAGTTCAATGTCACGGCAAAGCAGAATATACGCCGCCCATATCACGGGGTTAAACCAATGTACCGTCAGCACCAGAAAACCAAGCGGTTTCCACCAATGGTCGCGGCGGGGCAGATGCGCCTGCTCGTGGGCGACGATGTGAGCGGTTGCCGCCTCGTCGAGCCCCGTCGGCAGGTAGATGCGCGGGCGCACAACGCCGAGGATGAACGGGGATGGCAAGCCATCGCACAGATAGATATTCTCCCGCAGGTGCAGGCACGCGCTCACCTGCCGCCGCACACGCAAAAAACTGACGACAGCGTAAATAAGCAGTACCGCAACGCCGATCAGCCACAGCCACGTGGCAATATACGCCAACACCTGCAGAGGGTTGACACTATCCCCCGCCACGGGAGCCAATTGCTCGGCAATGATCGGGTTGACCACCGCGTTGACCGCGGGAAGCCCGCTGTTCACAGCGGGAACGGTGTCGGTGGTGATGGTTTGCGGGATCGGCTGCGCGCTGGGAATGAGGCTGAGCGCGCTCTCGATCGAAAACGGACAGACAAGCCGTACGCCGACAAACGCCCACAGCAAACACCGCAAAGCTTTGGGCGCGTGCTTAAACAGCACGCGCAGCAGCATAACAGCGAGCACAAGCCAACTCGCCGTCAGGCTCATATTCACGATTTTGAGAAATACCGCGTCCACCGTCACCCCTCCTTATGCGTATCAATAAGTCGCTGAATGTCGGCGATCTCCTTGTCGGTCAGTGCGCGTCCCCCCGTAAAGGCGGCGAGAAACGCGGGCAACGAGCCGTCAAAGGTCTGCTCGACAAAACGGCGGCTTTGCGCGGCGTAAAAGTCGTCGCGCGAGATGCGGGCAGTCACCTGCCCGCCGTCGTTGCGAAACAGCCCACGGTCACACAGCTTGCGCAGTACGGTGTAGGTGGTGGATTTTTTCCACTCCAACTCCTGCTGACACAGCCGCACCAGCTCACCCGATGTAAGCGGCGCGTGCCGCCACACGATGTCCGCAAACCGCGCTTCCACCACGCCCAAACGCCATTCATCCATACGAAACCCTCCTTTGGTCTATAGTCAGTAAACCTCTCACGTTTAGTCTATCACCTATAGACCGATTTGTCAAGAAAAATCCTCACACGCATTCGTGTGAGGATAAAAAGCTTCTGTCACATTTCTTTCACGCGCCACGAGTGCCGCTCATATACTGGCTTGTACGGCTTATCGCCGCAGGGTAACGATGTTCGTCACGATCCCGCCGCCGACGATGTCCACATACCCATACGTACCGCCGTAGCCAAGACTGCCGGGGTTGAACAAATACAGCCCGTCGGCGTATTCCTCGTACGGCCGGTGAGTGTGCCCGAACAGCGCAATGTCCGCGTTATACTGCCGTGCGGCGAGGTCCAATCTATACAATCCGTATTTTACATCATAAATATGCCCGTGAGTAAAGAAAAATCGCTTGCCGCCGAGGGTTTCTTCCCGTACTTTCGGGTCGAGGGCGGCAAAATCGCCGTTGCCGGGCACGGTGTAAATGGTGCGGTCGGGGTAGCGCGCTTGTGCGTCCTCAGCATCCCGCAGACCGTCGCCCAGGAAGATGACCGTGCGGGCAGTGGATTGCTCCTCGATGGCGCGGCACAGCGCGCCCGCGTTGCCGTGCGTATCCGATACCACCAACACGCGCATAGCTATCCCCCCGTCATAAACACAAACTCTTTTTCATAATAATACCATACAATACTCTGTTTGAAAAGGTGGAATTTCGATGGCACAAAACTTCTCTCCCGAGCAGGTGGAAAAACTGGTAAATTATGCGAGTCGACAGCTCGGCACCACGCCCGAGAAACTCAAAGCGGCGTTTCAGCAGAACGGACTGGCGGGGCTGTCAAATGCCCTCTCCGCCGACGAGGCAAGTAAGGCGCAGGCTCTGCTCAAGGACAAGGACGCCGCCGCAAAGCTCATGAACGATCCGCAGGTGCAAAAACTGCTCGCGCAGTTGCTCGGCGACGCGTGAGAGGTGCGGTATGGATGACCTGAACGATAAGATCGCACGGGTGCTGAGTGACCCGGACAGTATGGCGAAGATCCAAGGGATGATGGCGGCTTTAAGCGGGGGCGACACCCCCGCGGCACCGAGCGAGCCACCGCCGCCGCCGAGCGAGCCCGCGCCGAGCCTGCCGATCGACGGACTGCCCGATCTGTCGATGCTGTCAAAACTCGCGCCGCTGATGGGCGCGTTCAGTAAAGAGGACGATGACACCCGTCTGTTGCAAGCCCTGCGCCCGTATCTGCACGGCGAGCGCGAACAGCGGTTGGACGATACGGTGAAGATGCTGCGTCTGACGAAACTGCTCCCGCTGTTGCAGGAGCAGGGCATATTCGGTAAAACAAACGAAAGGGGGTAATCGCCATCACACAAGATATCATGCAAATGCAACGCGAAGCCGCACGGCGGGTCAACCGTATGCAGGAGCACTCCCGCCGCGTGTTCGAGGAGCACCAAGGGCGCGCGCCTGCCCCGCCCGTGCCGCCGCGCGACGCACAGGCGGCGGGGTTCACCCAGCCGACGTTGCGCTCGCCCGGGCTGTATGCGCGCTATACCCCGCCCGCCGACGATACGCCCGCCTGTCAACAAGAGGAAAGCCCACCCCTCGCACCCCACAAGCAACACACGACCTTCGACGGCGAGCAGTGGTTGTTGCTGGGGTTGGCACTGCTGCTGTTTCGCAGCGGCTGTCGCCCCGAGCTCGCGATCGCACTGTTGTATTTAGCGATGTAAGAGGCGCGGGCAGTTTGGCAAATCGGTTAAGCCTCTCCCCTCGGGAGAGGTGGCGCGCACAGTGCGACGAAGAGGGCACGTAGGGGCGACGATGGTCGACCGTCTTTTTGTCTTGCAAACCGTTACGGGGCGATGTAGGCATCGCCCCCTACAACCTCACTTAAGGTCTGTGCAATTCTTGGCGTAGGGGCGCATCACGATGCGCCCGCAGAGACGCGCACAAATCTTGGCGGGCGATTCGTGAATCGCCCCTACAAGTCTATTTATGGTAGCGTTGTAGGGGCGGGCGTCCTCGACCGCCCGTTGGAACTTGTGCAAATCCCGCGGGCCGCCGAGGACGTCGGCCCCTACAATCTTATTTGAGGTTTGTTCGTAGGGGACGATGCCCACATCGACCCGTTTTTATTTTTACAACTACATTCCGCCTGCGGATACCGTCACTTTTACGTTGATGGTATGCGCGGGCGTTTTTTCTGCATAATAA
>JAZOCG010000088.1:0-3896 GCA_045596345.1 Acutalibacteraceae bacterium | reverse complement strand
CGGTTGCGCGGCGGCGAGGTGGTTGATACATTCGATATTTTCGTTAACCCTGAAAAGCCGATTCCGCCGAAGATCACGGAACTGACGGGTATCACCGATGCAATGGTGGCGGATGCGCCGAAGGAAGCGGAGGGCTTACGGCAATTCTACGAATTCTGCGGCGACTGCCGTTTATTGGTGGCGCACAACGCGCCGTTTGACACGGGCTTTATCCGCGCCGCCGCGCGCCGCGCGGGAATGCCGTATGAGTTTACCGCGATTGATACGGTGCCGCTGTGCCGTGCGCTGTATCCCGGTCAGAAGAACTACAAACTGGATACCGTTGCGGAATTTCTCAAACTTCCGCCCTTTAATCATCACCGCGCCTGCGATGATGCCAAGGTGCTGGCGGATATTTTTGCGCACGCGATCAAGGATATGCAGACGATGCAGATTAACTCGGTCGCGCAGATCAACACCAACATTTCGGGTGTGGATTTCAAAAAGGCGAAATATTATCATATGATTATTCTCGCCCGCAACCAGGTCGGTTTGAAAAACCTGTATAAACTGGTATCGTGGTCGAATCTTCACGGCTTTTTCCGCAAACCGCGTATCACTCGATCGATGCTGATGGAGCATCGCGAGGGGTTGATTCTCGGCAGCGCGTGTGAAGCCGGTGAGCTTTACAGAGCGATGCTGGACGGCAAATCGTGGGGTGAGCTGTGTGATATCGCCTCGTTCTATGATTTTCTTGAAATTCAGCCGCTCGGCAACAACGCGTTTATGCTTCGCCCAAGCAAAGGGAAGGGTGGCGAGGTCATCCCGCCGCTGTGCAAGAGCGAGCGGGAGTTGGAAGAACATAACCGTACCATTATCCGCCTTGGCGAGAAGCTGAATAAACCTGTCTGTGCGACGGGTGACGTGCATTTCCTCAACCCTGAGGATGAGGTGTACCGCCGTATTTTGATGGCAGGCAGTGGCTTTGACGATGCTGACCAGCAAGCTCCTCTTTATTTCCGCACGACGGACGAGATGCTCGCGGAGTTTGCGTATCTCGGCGCGGACAAGGCGCGTGAGGTGGTTATCGACAACCCGAATTTGATCGCCGACTGGTGCGAGCGCATTCAACCCATCCCGAAAGGCACGTTCCCGCCGCATATCGACGGCGCGGACGAGGAGTTACAGCAACTTTGTTGGGATCGTGCCCGCGAGATCTACGGTGATCCCATCCCCGAGATCGTATCTGCGCGCTTGGATAAAGAGTTGACCTCGATCGTCAAGCACGGTTTTGCCGTTTTGTATATGATCGCGCAGAAACTGGTGAAAAACTCGGTGGATAACGGTTATTTGGTTGGCTCGCGTGGTTCGGTTGGCTCGTCCTTTGTCGCGCATATGGCGGGCATTTCGGAAGTTAACCCGATGGCACCGCACTATATCTGCCGTAACCCCAAATGCAAATATTCCGAGTTCTTCACCAAGGGTGAGGTTGGTTCGGGTTTCGACCTGCCCGAAAAGAAATGCCCGAAATGCGGGCAGATGCTTGGTCGTGACGGTCACGAGATCCCGTTTGAGACTTTCCTAGGCTTCGACGGCGATAAATCGCCCGATATCGACTTAAACTTCGCGAGTGAATACCAGAACCGCGCGCATCGCTATACCGAAACGCTGTTCGGTTTGGATCACGTGTTTAAGGCAGGTACTATCGGCACGTTGGCGGACAAAACTGCCTATGGTTATGTGCGTAAATATGCCGAGGAACGGGAGATGATTCTGCCGCCCGCGGAACTTGACCGCCTGACACAGGGTTGTACGGGCGTCAAGCGCACAACGGGTCAGCATCCCGGCGGTATGGTGGTTGTGCCGAATGATTATGAGATTGAGGATTTTTGCCCTGTTCAGCATCCTGCCGATAAGACAGATTCCGATAACATCACCACCCACTTTGACTTCCACTCCATCCACGATACTATTCTAAAGCTGGATAACCTTGGTCACGTTATTCCCACGATCTATAAGTATCTGGAGGAATACACCGGCATCCCCGTAATGGACGTGGATATGTCCGATCCGGCGGTTTACAGCCTGTTTACTTCGCCCGAGGCGTTAGGACTGACGGTGGAACAGCTCGGATGTGAGACGGGCACACTGTCCATCCCCGAAATGGGCACAGGCTTTACACGGCAGATGCTGCTGGATTGTAAGCCGACCTGCTTTGCACACTTATTGCAGATCTCGGGTCTGTCCCACGGCACCGACGTGTGGCTGGGAAACGCGCAGGATCTTATCCGCGCGGGCACCTGCGATATCGGCTCTGTCATCGGCACGCGTGACAGTATTATGGTGTACCTGATGCATAAGGGCTTGCCACCCAAGATGGCGTTTAAGATCATGGAGATCGTGCGTAAGGGAAACGCGACCAAGTTGCTCACCGAGGAGCATTTGACAGCGATGCGTGAGCACGGTGTGCCCGAGTGGTACATTGACTCGTGTATGAAGATCAAGTATATGTTCCCGAAGGCGCACGCTGCGGCGTATGTTATTGCCGCTCTACGCGTGGCGTGGTATAAGGTGTATCATCCGACTGCCTATTATGCGGCATATTTTACGGGTCGCGGCGAAGATTTCGATGCCGCGCCTGTGCAGGCCGGTGTTGACCGTGTCAAAGCGTTGATGGACGATATCCGCGCCCGCGGTAAGGAAGCCTCGCAGAAGGAGCAGAATATGGCGGAAGCGTTGCACGTCATCTTTGAGGCGATGCTGCGCGGAGTGGAGTTCCTGCCGGTGGATCTGTATAAATCCCATTGGTATAAATTTGTCGTCGAGGACGGCAAGATCCGTTTGCCGTTCAGTGCGGTGGCGGGACTTGGCGAGGCGGCGGCGAAAAGCCTGCACGAGCAAGCGAACCCCGCTGATCCGTTTATTTCCTGTGATGATCTGCAGAACCGTACAGGCATTACTAAAGCGGTCGTGCAGTCGCTTAAGGACTTGGGCGTCCTGGATGGATTGCCGGAAACCAGTCAGATGACATTCTTTTAACTAAAAAACAACTGTCCGATCGGACAGCGGTTTTTTACTGTTTATTTTACGACCAGCGATTGCATACCGAGGCGTTCATAGCGGTTTTCCACGATCGAGCGGGCATAGCTGACGACTTTGCCGGTGTAGGGGTCGTTAAAATAATATTTGTTGGCATCATAGCCGACAAGCAGCAGGCAGTGCTCGTTACTCGGCCAGGCGAAGGTCGTGCCGTCAGGCAAGATCCAGGAGCGACCGTCGGTGATGTTGAGCATGCCGATGCTCGCCCACACAATAACGGGTATATTGTTACTGATGTAGGTATCGCACAGCGTGGATAGCGATTTACCGGTTGTGTCGATCACGCGATCGTCGGAGCCGAAATAACGGATGAGAGCCTTCTTGATAACGGGTGCCATACAGCCGTAACTGTTCTCTGTGCGCGGGTTGCCGAGAAAGTATTCGTATGGGCTGGGACCGTAGAATTTCCCTTCCCACCAGTAAAAATCCTGACTGCATGCCAAATGATTGTCAATGAAATTGGCAACCGAGGTTTTTTCACCCGCGTATCGAAGTGCCATCACGGCGGCGACAGACTCACACCCTGTGGGATACTCAGGAAATTGGTGTATGGTCGGTACGTTAATGAGCACCTTGCCGCGCACGGATGAGGTGGTCGTCGGCCTGGTTGTGGTCGTCGTGGTAGTTGTAGTGGTAGTTGTAGTGGTCGTCGGCTTGGCTGTCGTCGTGGCCGTCGTTGTTGTGGTAGTAGTTGTTGTAGTTACAATTCTCTTATCTACCATTTCAACTGTATTATCGGACTTGCCGCCGCTTACTACCTTGCCGTCCTTGACAACAAATGTAAGTCGGAAGGCCAAGCGGTCTTAGGAAGACAACCA
>JAZOCG010000087.1:0-9379 GCA_045596345.1 Acutalibacteraceae bacterium | reverse complement strand
GTATCCGCAGATCATTCCCATCGTCAAGGCGGCGGTGGATATTGCTCTTCAGGTGGGCTTGCCCGAGGCACGCTTACCGCTCGCAGACGCGGTGATTATGGTGTGTCAGGCACCGAAGTCCAACGCCGCGCACGACGCGATTACGGCGGCGCAGGCGGACATTCAGGCGGGCAGATCGGGTCCCGTCCCGCGCCAGCTCCAGAATAAGCACTACGACGGCGACGAGGTGGAGAACAAGGGGCAGTTCTATAAGTACCCCCACGTGTTCCCCGGTCATTGGGGGGAGCAGCAGTATCTGCCCGATGCCCTCAAGGATGCGGTGTACTATGTGCCGGGGGACAACAAGAACGAGCAAGCCTTCGCGGCGTATTGGAACGATATCAAAGGAAAATAAGCAAAGCGGTCGGACGAGCAGTCCGATCGCTTTTTCTATGCTGTTTTGCGGTGTGTAAGTGCTTTCACGTCCTCTTTCCCGAAGCAACCGAAGAGGGGTAACAGCAGAACGTAGGCGATGGTCACAAAGGCGATCCCTGCGAGCAAAGAACTCCATCCGCTCGGTAAGCACAGCGTGTGTGCAAGTGCTGTCCATCCGCCGCCGACGAGAACGGCAATAAACAGCGGGCAGAGTACCCACCGCATCCACTGCATCGCGGTATCGCTTTTGACGAGCAGACGATGGGTGGACAACAGGCAGGTGAGCAGGTTGCTCACCAACATCACGAACAAAAAGCCCGTAATACCGAAGCGCGGCAACAGCAACCATATCAGTGTGATGCGCACCGCAGAATCCGCTACGCTGTACCAAAGCGAGTGGACCTGTTCATTGATGCCCTTGAGCATTCCCGTGGCGACGCTGTCGAGGTACATCACAGGCGTGAGCGGACCGAGTATCTGCAACAGCAGCCCCACCATATCGTCGCCGTACAGCAATCGCCCGAGCGGGCGACCGAACACGGTGAACAGACAACCGATAAGCACCGAGCCGACACAGGTGATGTGCATCGCTTGCTCGGTCAGACGGGTCACTTGTCGCTTGTTCCCAAGGGCGTGTGCGTCAGACAGCTCGGGAATGAGCAGACCCGATACCGTCACCAGAAACGCGGCAGGGAAGAATAATAGCGGCAAGGTCATCCCCTTTACAGCTCCGAATTGTTCTAATGACAGGGCATCCGAGTGGGTAAACAGTGTCAGCCGTGCGGGGACGAGGATATTTTCCACCGTACGCAGTGCGGTGGATAGGTAGCGTCCTGCGGTCAACGGTACGGCGATGCCGAGCAGGGGTTTTACCAGTGTGCGGTAGGGGAGTGTCGCGGTGCGGCGGGTGGTGATCCGTCGTCGATCCAGCCGATAGGCGATGAGCAGAAATAGGCAAGCCGCCGTTTCGGAGATCGCGTCGCCCACAATGATGATGCGGCAAGCCTCCGCGAGTGAGCAATCTCCCGCGGTGTTCAGCATCCATAGGATACTGCCGATGCGTATCGCCTGCTCGAAAACTTGCGCGATACACGGCGGCATTGCCTGTCGCCGTGCCATAAAATATCCCTTGATACAGCTTGCCACCCCGATGAACGGGAGGGCAAGCCCACTGACCGCCAAAGCAGGTACGGTGCGGGTGTCGCCTATCCAACCGCCGATGGTCGGCGCACCGAAATAGAGTAAGGCGGCAGAGGACGTGCCGATGAGGATGCACAGCCCCATAGACAGCCGCATCACGCGGCGCACGTTGGCGGGTGTGCCGCGGGCGAGTTGTTCCGCCACCAGTCGCGTCACGGCGGTGACGATGCCCGCCGCTGCGAAGGTCGTGCCCAGCACGTATACCGAGAATACGAGCTGATACAGCCCCATTCCTTCTGCGCCGACGCGGTTCGAAATGAACACGCGGAACACGATGCCGAGGGTGCGTAACAGCAGTGACGTGACGGTCATTATCGCCGTGTTTTTGACGAAGGCTCGTTTATTCAAAATCCATCATATCCCTTGGTTGTACAATATAGTGATGGCATCCCACGTGGGTTTATCCACAATGCCGTTGCTCGCCAATCCCGCTTGTTGCTGCAAAATCTGTACCGCGGCGGCGGTGGTCTCGGAATAAATGCCGTTGAGGGCTTCTGCCTCGGGCAGGTTGGCAAAGCGGGCGGTGAGTGCCCCCAGCATCACCTGCAAAAACAGCACGCTGTCGTTTCGGTCGCCGATGTGCAGGGGAGGCTGTCCCCTCGCAAACCCTTGCACGGGGGTGGGGAGCGCGCGCAGATAAATAATGCGCTGTGCGTCGGCAAAGATCGCTTCCCACGTTGCGCGGTCAACGATGCCATCTGCGGGCAGACCGCTTTCTTCTTGCGATTGCCGCACCGCGGCGGTGGTAAGCGGTCCGAAACGTCCGTCGATCGGCACGTCCGTCTCGCCGTCGCGTTCACGGCGGATGACCCGCAGATATTGCTGCAATTCTCGCACGTGGTCGTTTAAATCGGTGGTAATGTCGTTATTGGGTATCATAGCCCCGCCTCCTCTGTGAGTGTGTTGCCGGGGAACTGCCCGAGACGTTTCGTGTTGCCGAAACGCAGGTCGGAGTAAAGTGTTGCGATCGCATCCCACGTCGTTGGACCGACCGCGCCGCTTTCCTCAATGCCAAATTGCCGCTGAAACGCGCGCACGGCGTTGTCTGTTTCCTGCCCGAAAACGCCCGTCACCGACGGTGCGGGGATCTGGGTGTATGTCTGGGAGATGTAGCTGAGATATTCCTGTATCGTGGCGACATCTTCCCCTTGCGAACCCTGTCGCAAGGTGCGACCGGGGAACAGCGTAACGCCACCGTCAATAAGTTGTGACGTGTCGAGGATACTGCGATAGGTGTCATAGATGGACAGCCACGTTTCTCGCCCGAGCACGCCGTCCGCCGTCAGTCCGAATGCCTGCTGATAAGCGCGCACCGCCTGATCGGTCGCTTCGTCGTAGACACCGTTAATGATGATGCGCGGGATGTTATCATAAAACGCGGCGATAACGTTGAGATAATACTGGATCGCGAGCACATCCGAACCCGTGTCGCCGAGCGTCAACTCGCGATCAAACGCTTGCGGCAGATCCTCGAAACGGATGCCCTCGCTGTCCAGTTCACTGAGCCGTTTAACGGCGTTGAAGATGTACGAGAGCCTGTTCCAGGTCGCGTTACCGATGATGCCGTCCTCGGTGAGGTCGAAGATGCGCTGGAATGCCCGCACCGCGTCCTCGGTCTCCACGCCGAAGATGCCGTCGGCGGGGTTTATTTTCGGGATGCTCGGGTAGTTGGTGGAGATGCGGTTGAGTTGGATCTGTTTTAACTGCACGTCGTTGCCCGCGTCGCCGAGCCGCAGGGGTCGCCCGGGATAGGACGGCTGTCCGTTGCGCACGGGAGCGTTGTCGACAATGTTGATGTTGTCGCCGTAAAAGCGGGTGAGAATGTCGTAGGCACCCAGCCCCTCCTCGGCGAGCGGGACGGTGCCCCACTGGGATAACCCATCGCAGGTCGAGGTGGTCCCGTTGCAGTAGCGAGCAAAATACGGCTCAATGTTATTGCCCATCACGATGTAGGAGTTAAAAATGTCGTCCACGATGCGGTTGATGGAATCGTAGATCTCCCGATTGGGGGAAAAGGATTGGTCGAACTGTGTATTGTTGGTGATGTCGAAATCATACCCTTGACTGCGGTAAAATTCGGTGTAGTACCGATTAAGCGCAAAGGAGATCTGCGCGTAGATGTTTGCCCGCAGTGCCGCTTCGGGCCACGTCGGATAGATCTCGCCCGAAGCGACGTTTTTGATGTAGTCGGGAAAGGAAATGAAAACGTTTTCCGCGTCCGCGCTCGGTGCGCCGAGGTGGACGGTGATCGTGTTGGGAATAAAAGGTGTTCCTGTCATAAGGTGAGTTCACCGCCTTTACAGATTTGTCGGCGCGCCTGAACGGTAGACACGCGGAACGGTCGGGTCTTGCCCCGGTATCAGCGGCAGCATACTTGCTGACTGGGTGACGTAATTGTTGCCGTAGATCGGCACGTTTTCGTAGATCACGGGCTGAAAACCGATGGCATCGACGCGAATGTCGTAAGGGATATACGGCGTGGGAATATCGGGGCGCATCGTTAGCGCGGGATTGACCGACGGTAACGGCAGTACGGGGGTGAAACCGTCAATGTCGGTCGTTGCGGTGGCGTAGAGGTCGTCCCGCTCGCCTTGCTCACGGGTGACGGTGACGGTCGCTCCTTGCAACGGCTCGGCGGTCTGTCCCGTGAACACGAATACCCGCAGATAGCCGACATACGGGCTTGGACCGATGGCGGGCGGAGAGGTGGGCTCGTTGTCCCGCGGCACTTCGCCGTTCAGGTCGCCATCGGTATAGGGGAATTGCGGAACATCGTCCGTCGGCGGCGGTGTCTGCTCGCCGGGAGTTGCCGCCGCGAGTACCGCGCGATCCCGCTCAATGTCGGGCAGGGGAAATTGCTCGTCAAGCCACGTTTCTTCGCTCGGTTGCGGCGGCGTTTTTGCTTGCTGTCGGTAGGTGTTCATCAGCTCGCGGTTATATTCCTCGATGAGATCCTGCACTCGCCGCTTGTCACTGGGTCGTTCCATTTGGTTTCCTCCTTGTGATTTTGTAAAAATAGGGAAAATGTGGGCGTATTTTGCTGTATTGCCGCGAAAAATGCAATTTTTTTGGTGTTTTTTCAAAATATTATTGACAACCGCCGTATTTATCTCTAATATTATCTTATTGTGTTGATTTTCAGCATGCATCTGAACACAACCGTTTGTATCTGCCAAACAGCGCCGCAGCCGCCGCCACGGACGGCTGTGAAAAGCCCTTTGCGGAGGGCGTTGCCAAAGCGGATACGTCTGCCGTTTGGCAGAGACCTTACCGCAAAGGGGGATGCATTTCCAATGAGTGAAAAGAAGATTATTGAACTGAAGAACATTGCTGTGTCTTTTGACGGCGAGCCGGTGCTCAAGAACCTCAATCTGAGCATTTCCGACGGCGAGTTCGTGACCTTGCTGGGCCCTTCGGGCTGCGGTAAGACCACGACCCTGCGTATTATCGGCGGCTTTGTCACTCCGGACAGCGGCGATGTTCTTTTTGATGGTAAGCGGGTTAACGACCAGCCTGCCTACAAGCGCACCGTTAATACCATCTTCCAGCGTTATGCGCTGTTTCCGCATTTGAATGTATATGAGAATGTGGCGTTTGGTATGCGCGTGCAGAAGAAGCCGAATGATGAGATCAAAGAAACCGTCGCGCGTATGCTGAAACTCGTCAACCTCGTCGGGTTTGAGAAGCGGTCGGTCGCAACGCTGTCGGGCGGACAGCAGCAGCGTGTTGCCATCGCGCGCGCACTGGCAAACAACCCGCGGGTGCTTCTGCTCGACGAGCCGCTCGCCGCGTTGGATCTCAAACTGCGTAAGGATATGCAGACCGAGCTTAAAAACATCCAGAAAAGCCTTGGTATCAGCTTTATTTACGTTACCCACGATCAGGAAGAGGCACTGTCGATGTCCGACACCGTCGTCGTGATGGATAACGGCGAAATTCAGCAGATCGGTACGCCGCAGGATATCTATAACGAGCCTCAGAACGCGTTTGTCGCGGACTTTATCGGCGAGAGTAACATTCTTGACGGCGTGATGATCCAGGATTATCTCGTCGAGTTTTTCGGACGTCAGTTCAGCTGTCTGGACGCGGGCTTTGCGCCCAATGAGCCTGTCGATGTCGTGATCCGCCCTGAGGATATCGACATTGTCGAGCCTGTCAAGGGTACGTTGACGGGCAAGGTGACCAACGTCACCTTCAAGGGCGTGCATTACGAGACCATCGTTGATTTCAAAGGATTTAAATGGCTTATTCAAACGACGGATTACTATCCCGTCGGCTCGGTTATCGGTATCGTGCTCAACCCCGAGGATATTCACATTATGAAGAAGTCGGCGTATTCGGGTATGTTCGGCGATTACAGCTCGTATTCCGAGGAATTTGATGAGCTTGCCGATCCCGAGGCGGGTCTGGCAGAGGATGCCGAGGAGGGCGAGGAATGAAAAATCGCCTGTCTGCCGCGCCGTTTGCCGTGTGGATGGCGATCTTCACCGTTGTGCCGATGGCGATCACCTTGTGGTTTGCCTTCACCGACGAGAACGGCGCATTTACCCTGCAAAATATTGTGGAGATCTGGCAGTACAGCGGTACCTATATCGACTCGATCTGGATGGGTGCGCTGGCAACCGCCATTTGTCTGGTGCTCGCATATCCGCTGGCGTTCAGCATCTCCCGTAAGGCGGAGCACGTTCAGCGCACGATGGTGATGATCGTGATGCTGCCGATGTGGATGAATTTTCTTCTGCGCACCTACGCGTGGATGTCCCTGCTCGAGGAAAATGGGCTCATCAACCAGTTCCTCGGTCTGTTCGGCGCGCACTGGAATATGATCAACACCGATGGCGCGATCGTGCTCGGTATGGTGTATAATTTCCTGCCGTTTATGATCCTGCCGTTGTATTCGGTGATGGCGAAGATGGATTCCCGCGTCATTGAGGCCGCACAGGATCTCGGCTCCAACAACTGGCAGATCCTGCGCCGCGTGATCTTACCGCTGAGTGCCCCCGGTATCGTGTCGGGCGTAACGATGGTGTTTGTTCCCGCGGTGAGTACCTTTGTCATCTCTAAACTGCTTGGCGGCAGTAAGAATATGATGATCGGCGACGTCATTGAGACGATGTTTATGGGCGACGGCTGTAACTACAATGTCGGTGCGGCGTTGTCTCTCGTTCTGATGGTGCTGATGCTTATCTGTATGTCCCTGATGCGCCGCGTCGACAACGGCGAGGATGAGTTAGGGGGGATGATGGCATGAATAGGAAGTTTCTACAGACCGCCCATTTGGCGTATTCATGCCCCGAATTCGCGCTGAAAATGGGACCCAAACCCATTTTCGTCGGCGAAGCCGACACGCGTGAATTCCCTCGTGAAGAGGGGGTGGCAAGATGAAAGCACTATCTAAGATCTATAATACGATCATCTTCACCTTCCTGTATGCGCCGATCGTGGTGCTCATTATTTACTCGTTTAATGACTCTAAAAACCGTGTACAGTGGGGCGGCTTTACACTCGACTGGTACAAGGATCTGTTCAGCAACGAACTGATATTGGAGTCGCTGGTCGTGACCCTGCAGATCGCGGTGCTTGCCGCGGTTATTTCCACCGTTATCGGCACGATGGCGGCAGTCGGTATCTTCAATATGAACGGTCGCTTGCGCCGCGCGATGGAGTCGCTCAACAACATTCCGATGGTCAACCCCGAGATCGTGACGGGTATCTCCATGATGCTGATGTTTGTGGCGATCTACCGCGCGACGGGGCTGTTACAGCCCGGCTTTGCGACCCTGCTGATCGCGCATATCACCTTCTGTATCCCGTACGTGGTGTTGCAGGTGATGCCCAAACTGCGGCAAATGAATAAGCATATGTACGAGGCGGCACTCGACCTCGGTTGTACGCCGTTTGCGGCATTTTTCAAGGTGATGTTGCCTGAGATTATGCCGGGCGTCATCACGGGTGCACTGATGGCATTTACCATGTCGCTTGACGACTTTGTTATCAGCTACTTTAACTCCGGTTCGACGGCGCAAACGCTGTCGGTCACTATCTATTCGATGACCAAGAAACCTGTCACCCCCGAAGTCAACGCGTTGTCTACGCTGATGTTCGGTACGGTGCTTATCCTGCTCATCATCGTCAACGTCCGCCAGGTGCGGGATATGAAAAAGCAAAACGAAAGGAGATAGGGCGTTGAGAAAATTGGCCTGTCTGCTGACAGCCGTCATTCTGTGCACAATGCTCGGCGGCTGTGGCTCGTGGCAATTCGCGGACAATACCGTGACACTGAACGTGTATAACTGGGGCGAATACATCGACGACGAGATTTTGGATGTCAACGCCCTGTTCGAAGAAGAAACCGGTATCAAGATCAACTACAAGACCTTTGAGAGCAACGAGTCGATGTATACGCTGCTCGAATCCGGTGCGGCGGAATATGACGTGGTCATTCCGTCGGATTATATGATCGGCAAGATGATAAACGAAGGAATGCTTGCCAAGCTCAACTTTGATAATATCCCTAATTACAAGTTTATCGACGAAGCCTATAAAGGGTTGGAGTATGACCCGAAGAACGAATATTCCGTCCCCTACACGTGGGGAACGGTCGGCATTTTCTATAACAAGAAATACGTCGACGAGGCAGACCTGGCGCAAGGTTGGGATATTCTGTGGAATGAGAAATACGCGGGTAAGATCTATATGTTCGATAACGCCCGCGACTCCTTTGGCATCGCGCTTAAAAAGCTGGGATTTTCGATGAATACCACCGATCCCGCGCACTGGCAGGCGGCATACGAGGCGTTGGCTGAGCAAAAACCGCTCGTGCAAGGGTATTTTATGGATCAGGTGTTCCAGAAGATGACCAACGAGGAAGGGTGGCTCGCACCCTACTACTCGGGTGACGGTGCGAATATGATCACCGGCGAGGACGGTAACGAGAATATCGGTTATTTTGTGCCGCATCAGGGCACGAACCTGTTTGTGGATGCGATGTGCGTACTGTCCACCACCAAGCACCAGGCAGAGGCGGAGAAGTATATCGACTTTATGTGCCGTACGGATGTTGCGACCGCCAATGCGGAATACATCTGCTATTCCACCCCGCATACCGCGGCACTTGCCGAGTTAGATCCCGAGGTGTCGGGCGACCCGATGTTCTATCCCGATAAGGAAATTATTGAGAACACAGAGGTGTATATCACCCTCGACGAGCCGACGCAGAAGCTGCAAAAAAGTCTGTGGATCAAGCTCAAATGTTTGCGCAACCGCCCAAGTTGGTGGCCGTTCCCATCATAAAGAGGATACAAATCAGCCCGACGGGAGAATTTCTTCCGTCGGGCTTTTGCTGTCATAATGCCGCGCTTCCACACATAATGATGTACAAACATCAATACGAGCGGAGGAAATGACAATGGAAACAACGAACAGTTTGTATCAGGATATCGCGGCGCGCACCGGTGGCGATATTTATCTGGGCGTGGTGGGACCGGTGCGCACCGGTAAATCCACTTTTATTAAGCGGTTTATGGATACGCTGGTGATCCCGAATATGGCGGACGGCTATCGGCGGGAGCGCGCCAACGACGAACTGCCGCAGTCTGCCGCCGGACGCACCATTATGACCACCGAGCCAAAATTCATCCCCGAGCAGGCAGCGCAGGTGTCCGTCGACGGTGTGTCGGATATGCGGGTGCGGCTCATCGACTGTGTGGGATACATCGTGCCGTCGGCACTCGGCTACATTGAGGAAGAGCAGCCGCGTATGGTC
>JAZOCG010000086.1:0-10928 GCA_045596345.1 Acutalibacteraceae bacterium | reverse complement strand
GGAGCACGGTATGCTAAAATAAGGATAGAACAGGAGAGATGTATATGTCCCAATCCATTTCGATGCAGGTTATCGCGCATATAAAGACCGATTTCACCACCAAGTTCGGCGTGCCGCGCCAGAGCGGGCTGGTGCCTGCGGTCAAGGCAACCATCGTGTTCGAGCCCGCATACCGCAACCCCGACGCCCTGCGTGGGTTGGACGGGTTTTCGCACCTGTGGTTGTTGTGGCACTTTTCGGAGGTTAAGCAGGATACTTGGTCGCCGACGGTGCGCCCGCCGCGCCTCGGCGGGAACACCCGTATGGGGGTGTTCGCCACCCGTTCACCTTACCGTCCCAACCCCATTGGGCTGTCCTCGGTGACGCTCGACCGCATCGAATGGGATACCCCGCAGGGGGCGGTTCTTCACGTGTCGGGCGCGGATCTGATGGATGGCACGCCCATATTGGACATTAAGCCCTATCTCGCTTACACCGACAGCCACCCTGACGCGACGGGCGGTTTTGTCGCGGGGCTGAACGACTGCGCTGTTGAGGTGGACTGCCCGCCTGCACTGCTTGATGGATTGACCGCCGAACAGCGCGATGCCCTGCTCGGCGTGCTCGCACACGATCCGAGACCGACGTATCAGACCGATCCCGAGCGGGTATACGGAATGGCTTTCGGCGGGCTGGAGGTGCAGTTCACCGTCGCCGACGGCATCCTGCACGTACGGGATATACAAAAGGGGTAAACCGCATCGTTTGCTGATAAAAAAACAACCACCCGCGAGCGAGACACTTCGTAAAGAAGTTGTCTCGCTCGGTTTTTATTCTTACAAAACAAATGACACTTTGCACGTTGGATGTGAAAGTGTCATAGTAGGTTACATACTTTGAGAAAGGTAAATACTTGCCGAAAAAAAGTATATATTTTCGGCGGGTAAAGTGATATTGCAAACTATCGTTTGCAGTGATATTTTTGCCAATTGGCAAAAGTGTTATTGAAACCTTACGGTTTCAGTGATATTATAATCGCCCTTAAAACTGTCCGAAGGACAATATCACTATGCGTAGCATAATATCACTGCGAAGCAATATCACTCGCCGTCAGGCGAATATAACTGAGGCGCACCTCCTTACGGAGTGCGCCTCGTGGGTGGTTGTTTTTGTTTTATCAGTGTTTACATTCCTTATCCTTACGGGTGGTGAGGATCAGCAGGATGACCGCACCGATGAGCAAGGCAACCCCGCCTGCCGCCGCGGCACAAATCAAGATGACCTGGCGGTTTTGGGTGACGAACTGTGCAAAAGCACCGCTCGGTTGCGGCTCGGTCGGCTCAGGTTCGTTGTCGGCGGCAACGGTGATCTCACGATAAAGCTGCATCGAGCCGTCGACGATGTCGTGCATATACAGCCCCGTCTTCCCCGCGGGAGAGGTCGCGTAGACAAGCAGTACATCCTTCAGCGCGGCATCCTCAAAGGTGAACACCTTGCGCTCGATGGAGTCAAAGCTGTGTACCCCCGCGACCGCGCCGTGCGGCGGGATGATGCCGGCAGGCATATCCAACAGGACGTAGCTGCCGCCGTTTACCTTGAGCGGGCAAAACAGCGAAAACATCTCGGTTGTGTCGTCATAGATGTAGAACGCGGTGCTGCTATCAAGCGCGTTTTTGAGATACACCAGTGTCATATCGGTCGTTTCGTTGACGGCGGCGGACACGGTGATGTTGTTGATGGTGATGTGTGACCATGCAAAGTTTTCAGGCAAGGTGACGTCCGCCTGCGTATCGATTATGGTCATCAGCACGCCGTCCACCGCGACCTCCAGCGGGTCCTCCTGCGGTGCGGTCGTGGTGGTAGTCGAGGTTGGCTCGGTGGTCGAGCCGCTGGGGGATCTGGTGGTTGTCGTTGTCGTCGTGGTCTGGTTGGGCGAGCGGTTAATCACAACGGTGTACTTCTTGGTCGTGCCGTTGGGTGCGGTGACGGTGATCACCTGCGTGTTCGCACCAACCGTGAGCGCGTTTTTCCCTGTCACGGCGATCTTAGCACCCTTCTCCTGCGCGGTCGCGCTCAGCGACAGCGAGGTGGTGGTGTACGGCACCGAAATGGTGTAGTTGGTCACGTTTGCGCTGAATTTCGGCGTCAGCGTACCCGACGAGGGTTTAATGCTCGCGAGATCGGCGTTGGCGGACAGCGTGGGGTTCATCGCAGAGACGGACAGCGTCTTGGACGGCGTGCCGAGAGAGGAATAATCGTCGTCATTGGAAAATTCGGACGTTGTCACCGCGAAATCGCCTGCACCCGCGGCGATCGCCTTGAATTTGAGCGTAGCGGACACGCTGTCGGCGGCAGTGCCGGTCGCAAAATACGACATTCGCACGATGCCGGCACCGCCGTTGGCGGTGAATCCGTCACAGCTGACAAACTCAAACGCCTTGGCGTTGTAGCTCAGTTGCGCGTCGATTGAACCGATCTTTGCACCGCCACCGTCGTATTTAAGCGTGATGGTGACGAAGTTGCCGATGGTGATGCTGTTGCTGCTCGCCGTGGCGGTGAGGCTGCCGGTTGCCGCGTGAGCGGTCAGCCCACTGAGGCTGACGAACAGCGTCAATACGGCAAGAAGCAGACAAATGGATCTTTTCATATGATGACCCCTTTCTTATTGCAGGGTGTTGGTGATCTTAAGGATGTACTTTTGCGTTATGCGCAGATCGAGTGAGGTGAGTGTGCCGTCTTTACTGCTGTCCGCAGCGGTAAGATAATACCCGTCGACGGCACTGATTTTAAGAATGTGTTTTTGCGCGACACGCAGGTCGAGCGAGGTTATTTTGCCGTCCCCGTTTACATCGCCGTAGATGACGATGGGATAGCTTGCGCACAGGATGTTGCCGCTATACAGACGGACGATATCACCCGTTCCGACGATACCGCTCTTTTTCTTCTCGCCGGCGGCGTTGGTAACGACGGCTGTTCCTTTGGTCACTGCGAGGTTTTTGATGAATTTGGCAACCGTGGTGTCCGGCTCGACTTTGGTAATCGTATCGGTGACGGTATATACCTTGCCGGTGATGGCGGGCGCATTCGGTCGCTCAACACCGCCGACGGTAGTGACGATGATAGTATACGTGCGGGTCTCACCGCTGGTGGCGGTGACAGTCAGAGAGATCTCGTTGCCGCCCTTATACAGTTGGATAACACCATCGCCCGTCAACTTGGCGTCGGGGTTGCTCAGTGTCGCCGAGAGTTTGACAGAGGTCGCACTGCCTACATCGGTGGAATAGGACATCGTGTAGCGGTCAAAGGTGGGGGTTAACTGCACGGGTGTTTCAGTTGCGGCATCCGCCTTTGTAGTGGTTGTGTTGCTTGCGGCGGGCGTATCGCTCGTCTTTGCGGTTTCGGTGTCGCTTGCGGCGGTCGTGTCACTCGTCTTTGCGGTTTTGGTGTCGCTTGCGGCGGTCGTGCCGCTTTCCTTTGCGGTTTTGGTGTCGCTTGTGACAGCGGTGCTGCTCGCCGTGCTCGCAGTCGATGACGACGAACACGACGTCGCGGGAGCGGTGATCGCGGTGATGGTGATATCGGTGAGGAAATTGTCGTTATTGCCCTCTTTGGACGGCATAGGCGCAGCCTTTGTGGGCATCGACTTAAACACAGGAATGTTAAACGTGATGTTATTCTTCAGCTGTTCCGCGGTTGCGGCATTGCGGCGAATGCGCCCCTCGGAGGAGGGGGCGGCGACGTTGGACATATATTGATGTGCATACAGTCCGCTGGCGGAGTTGGTGAAATTGAATTTCTGATAATACAGCGTGTTTTGCCCCAGCTTAATGTACCCCTTACCGATGCTGTTAGCGGAAGCGATAAGGCATTTATAGGGGGTGTCCCATCCTTGCTTTTTAGCATAGATGGCTCCGTTGATGACGGCACTGTTGCCGTTTGCTTCGTAGGCACCGATGTGGAAGAAGTTATAATACCCCTTGTATCCCTTGACCGTACCGGTACCGAGACCGTTGACGTGGGAGCCCTCCTGCGCCATACGGGTGGCGAGGAAATAGGCACTGACTTTTGCCTCTTTGGAGACTTTGAGCAGGTCCTTGGCGTGCTTGTCCAATGCATCGGGCAGGATCGCCTGCACACCCGCAAGGGTCTGATCATCGGAATAGGACAGATCCTCAAACTGGAAAATGTAAGTCGGATCCAACCAGTTGCGCGGGTCCATATAATAGGCGACGACCGAGGGGGCGGCGGTGACCCATCCACCCGAGTCGTAGGCAACATAGGTGTTGGTGGTCCAGTTATATGCACCGTATTCCATCGACTTCCACGCGTCGGGGGAGGTGACGGTGTTAAGACCGACCTTACACTCGGCGGCGTATGCCTCCGCCCACGTCATAGACAGGTGGTTGGCACGGAAGATCCAGTTGGGATGTTGTGCGTGGATCTGCCGCAGAGCGACCTTGTAATCCTCAGGAAAGCTCTGCGCGGTGAGATACGCCTCAAATTCCTCGTCGGTCTCATAGGTGGCGTTGACGGTGATGTAGCCGGAGTGTGCGTACCCGCTGAGGTCATCCTTGCTGATGCGATACCACCGCTCGCCGCTATCGTTTGTGACGGTTTTGTGGATGGTGACCGTGTCGCCATCTTTCAGATCGCCGACCACGGGATGGTTTGTGCCGGGACCGGAGCGCACATACAACATATCCGCTTTTACCGTGCCGGTGGATACGGTGCCCGCCGCCAGTGCCGTAAAGCCGACAAGCAGATTTGCCAGCACACATAAGACAAGCAGACAAGATACCAGACGTCGACGCATCGATGCACACTCCTTTTCTTTGTTATGGTAGCCGCAAAATACGACAAATACATCTACTATTTTACATAATATTATGCATAAGGTCAAGTTTTCTCGGTAAAAAGTCCTATGGAAATTTTTGTTGACCGCGCGGAAGTGCCGTGATACCATAGGGGTGAAAGGGGGCGGTGGTTATGCCAAGCGAATGGACGGTGTGGTACTTTATCGGTGTCAGCGCGGCGGCGTGTGTGTTGACGGCGTGGGATAAGCGGTGTGCCCGCCGCGGCAAACGGCGGGTAGCGGAAAAGACGTTGTTCGCGGTGGCGTTGCTTGGCGGTTCAGCGGCGATGCTGGTGACAATGCACTTGGTGCGCCACAAAACCCGCCATCGCCGCTTTATGTGGGGACTGCCGCTGATGATCGTTCTGCAGGGCGTTTTGATATTTGCCACGCAACGCATTTAGTGACGGCACGGCACAAATATGGCGTTTTTTGCTTGACAACCACAATATATTGGTGTATACTACTGTTAAAATGTGACAATTGCTCTCAATTTAAGCAAAAAGAGGGATCGTATGCACCAGCGGAAAATGTCCCCGCAATTTAGGCGGATAAGCACGATATATCGGTCGCCCGACGGCGACAGCGTCCGAACATACGGTGTGGAGATGGTGTCGGCGCAAGCGGTTGTCGAGTTCCCCGACGTTGATCTGTCCGCCGAGGCGGTTGATCGGTTGATACGGCTTTTGCGCGAAAATGACGTTGAAGGGTGCCATTTTGACGATGTGGTGACGGATTACATTGAACGGCTCGCCACCCCGTAAATGGTGGTTTTTGTAAAAAATCCTTGCTTTTAACCAATATATATGGTACACTAGAGTGCAACGAGTAATCTCGGAGATGGTGTATCCATTCAGAAAGAGGTGTTTCGGATGAAATGTCCGTTTTGCGGTTATGTAGAAAGCAAGGTCATCGACTCCCGTCCGACTGACGAGTGGAGCCGTATCCGTCGCCGCCGCGAATGCTTGGAGTGCGGCAAGCGTTTTACGACATACGAGATTATCGAGAGCCTGCCCATCGTGGTCGTCAAGAAGGACAAGTCCCGCGAGCCGTTTGATCGGCAGAAGTTGCTTAACGGCTTACTGCGCGCTTGTGAGAAACGTCCCGTATCCCTCGAAACGCTGGAAAAGGCAGTGGATGAGATCGAGGCGCAGATCCAGAACTCGCTTGAGCGCGAGGTGCCGACAACGAAGATCGGCGAATACGTGATGGAGCAGCTGATGCGCATCGACGATGTGGCGTATATCCGCTTTGCATCGGTCTACCGCCAGTTCAAAGACGTCGAGGCATTCCACGAGGCGATCCGCAATCTGATGGAAGCGGAAGACAAGAAATAAAGAAAGAACAACAAACAAAGCCTGTTTTACCGCACGGTAAAACAGGCTTTTTCGGGAGTAGGTTATGGCACGGTTAGCAGCACAACGACTAAGTAAATATTTCGGTGAACGTGCGCTGTTTACCGACCTGAGCTTCGAGATCGGCGACGGGGATAAGATCGGTCTTGTCGGCGACAACGGATGCGGTAAGACGACGTTGTTGCGTATACTGATGGGGGAGGAATCCGCCGACGGCGGCGAGGTGGTGAAATATCGCGACACCGTCATCGGTTATATGGAACAGCACACTTGCCGTGAACAGTCCCGCACCCTGTGGGATGAGGTGGAGAGCGTGTTTGCCCCCGTGATGGCGATGGAGCGGGAGCTTTTATCGCTCAACGCCGCCATTGAGGGCGGGGATCCGACTGCGGAACAGCTTGACCGCCAACACCGCTTGCGCGAGCAGTTTGAGGCGGCGGGCGGGCTGTATTACAAGAGCCGCGTGCGCGCGACTTTGCTCGGTCTCGGATTTCCTGAAAGCGCGTTTTCCACTCCTGTTGGGGTGCTGTCGGGCGGTCAGCGCAGTAAGGCGGCGATGGGGCGGCTGTTGCTCGCGCAGACCAATCTGTTGTTGCTTGACGAGCCGACCAACCACCTCGACATTCCATCGGTGGAATGGTTGGAAGACTATCTGCGCGGGTATAACGGCGCGGTGGTGGTCATCTCCCACGACCGCTATTTTCTCGACCGCGTCACCACCCGCACGATGGAGCTTAAGGGCGGGCGGCTGTATATCACCGACGGCAGTTATTCCGTGCACAAACAGCGGCGCGAAAAGGACCGTGAGGTGGAGGAGAAGCATTATAAGACCGCGATGCAGGAGATCCGTCGCATCGAGGAGAATATCACCCTGCTCAAGCAGTGGAATCGGGAGAAGAGCATCCGCGCTGCCGAAAGCCGCGAAAAGCGAGTCGAGCGGTTAAAACAGGATCTGGTTGCCCCAGAAGAAGAGAATAAGACGATTCGGTTCACCTTTTCCGCCGCGCAAACAAGCGGTAACGAGGTGCTGACGGCGGGCGGTCTGCGTATGGGGTTCGACGAAATCGAACTGTTCCGTGATGCATCGTTGCAGTTGTTCCGCGGCGAGCGGGTTTTCCTGCTCGGTCCGAATGGGTGCGGGAAGACCACGTTGCTGAAAATTTTGGCGGATCGTCTGGCACCGCAGGCGGGCTTTGTGCGCCTCGGTGCGAAGGTGACCATCGGGTATTACGATCAGGTGCAGCAAGGGCTGGACACCCGCAAGACTGCCCTGCAGGAGTTGTGGGATGCCTATCCGCATAAGACCGAAACCGAGCTTCGCTCGGCGATGGCGGCGTTCTTATTTTACGGCGACGACGTGTACAAAACCATCGGTGTGATGAGCGGCGGTGAGCGGGCACGGTTGTTGTTACTCAAATTGATGCTTGCGGGGGATAACCTATTATTGCTCGACGAGCCGACCAACCATCTGGATATCGCCTCGCGTGAGGCACTCGAGGATGCGCTCGCCGCATACGACGGCACCATTCTCGCGGTGTCGCATGACCGCTATTTTATCAACCGTATGGCGAATCGTGTGGTGCAGTTTACGCCTGACGGCTTACAGCCCGCGGGCAACAACTACGACGCCTACACCGCCGCGCGGGAACTTGCCGCCGTGGCGAAGCTCACGGTGACGGAAAAGCCGCCCAAGGAGAACGAGTATAAACGCCGCAAAGAGCGTGAGAGCACCATTCGTCGTTTGCAGACGGCGGTGCGGCGTGCGGAAGAGCGCGTCGGCGAGCTGGAAGCCGAGATCGAAACCGTCAACACCGCGCTTAACGATCCCGCGGTGGCGGCGGATTATGAGAAGCTGACGGCGTTGACCGAGCGGCTGACTGAGTGTAATGGCTTGCTCGATGATACGATGGCGCAATGGGAACAGGCTCAGCAACAGTTGGACGACCTAACGGAAGGAAAAACCGACCCGCCAACGCATTGAAATTGCGGGCAGGAGCCGCGGAACCTTGTTGTTTCACACGAAAAAGCCGTGCAGGCATCGCCTGCACGGCTTTTGGCTTGATGATCAGATCTCCTGCGCGGGGAGGGGTTGCGGTTCGATCGCTTGTGCGACGGCGGCTTTCTTTTTCATCAGCACGCGGTAGGTGATGAAGCCCGCGATGAATACCACGCCGACAGCGGACAGCACGATAAGATAGGTGAGCAGTCGCTCGGACAACAGCATAATAAGTGGTGCTATCACATCGGCGGCATCTGTAATGAACGAGGAGATCAGACTGCCGTCGCGGATGAGAAGATACGGCGCGAGCAGAAGCAGTGCGGCGACCAGTGCGTCGATGCCGAGGCAGAGCAGACCGCGGAAACGGTGCAGTAAGCACACGAAAACGAGCACCGCCAATCCGCCGATGACACCGTACATAACGACCGGCACGGTATCGCTCACCAGCAATTCAACCGGTTGCCGGACTTCGCTCTGGACGAGCAATTCGCGGATTTCCTCACCCGAAGGCAAGTTTTCCACGATGGTCGGTGCGTACTCTTCCACCAGATCGTTGACTTTGGTCTCGATCTGTTGTGTGGTCACCTGCACATCTTCGGGCAGGTGCGGCTCAACCAGTGCGACGAGCGAATCCATATGTTCTCCCGCGATCTGTTTGATCACGTCTTCGGACAATACGATATCCGATGCCTTTCCTTGGATGGAATCGATGACCTCGTTGGTGTATACCTCGATGGTGTCGTGGAAAAATGGCGAATCAACAAATTCATTGACGATCTCGGTGTTGATACCCTGCTGCTGCAACACTTGTTGCATATCGTCACTGCCGAGCACTTTTTCCACGACGTTCACTTCGCGGATGATGGTGCTGATGGTTTCGGGTTTGGTGAGATTGGTGGCAAAAGAAAGAAACGCAGATGCGATCACGGTGACGACTAAGGCAATGCTGAACAGCACTGCGAAGATCGTGCCGATGACGCGTAGAGCCTTGCTTTTAACATTCATACAGATCCCTGCTTTCGTTGTGTAGTAATACCATCATAGCACATGGTTGCACAAAAAACAACTCCCTTGTCACCAAAAAGAGGTTGACAAACCCGCTTTACCGCGCTATACTGGTAAAAACCGATGATGAAGAGTAGTAGATATGGCTTGGCTGTGTCAAGAGAGCCGCGGGCGGTGGGAGCGCGGCGACAGCGGCGGTATCGAATGGACTTCGGAGGGCAAACCGAACACCGCGTGCGGTCAGTAGGGGCGACGGGTACTCCACCCGTTATCACGGGAGCGCACATACTGGTGTGCGGATGAGCGCATTCCTTTAGGAATGAATTTGGGTGGCATCGCAGGAGAGAACTCTTGTCCCATAGACGGGGCGGGGGTTTATTTTTTTGAAAGGAGTGGACAATGTGGGACTCATCCGATGGCGGCACAAAATTCTGTCCGCTCAGCAATAAAACTATATCATTCGGAGGTAAGAACGATGATGTTGAATACGATTGATTTTAATACCTATTTTAAGAACTATCCCGACGAGAACGGCTATTTCGGTCGTTACGGCGGCGCGTACGTCAGCGAGGAGCTTAAGGCGGCGATGAAGGAGATCAGCGATGCGTATTTTACCATCGCACAGTCCCGTCAGTTCATCGCGGAGCTTCGCCGTATCCGCAAGGAGTTTCAGGGGCGTCCGACGCCTGTTTCCCATCTTGGGCGTTTGTCCAACAAACTCGGCAACGTCCAGCTGTATGTCAAGCGCGAGGACCTCAACCATACGGGCGCGCATAAGCTCAACCACTGTATGGGCGAGGTGTTGCTTGCCAAGTATATGGGTAAGAAGAAGGTCATTGCCGAAACGGGTGCGGGTCAGCACGGTGTGGCGATGGCGACTGCCGCCGCATATTTCGGTATGGAATGCGACATTTATATGGGTACGGAAGACATCAAAAAGCAAGCCCCCAACGTGGCGCGTATGAAGATCCTCGGTGCCAATGTGGTTGAGGTCACCGAGGGACAGGCTACTCTCAAAGAAGCGGTAGACGCCGCGTTTGCCGCGTATGCCCGTGAGTATAAGGACTGCATTTATTGCATCGGCTCGGTCGTCGGACCGCACCCCTTCCCGATGATGGTGCGCGATTTCCAGCACGTTGTGGGCGAAGAGGCGCGTGAGCAGTTCGTTGAGATGACAGGGCATCTGCCGGATGCGATCGTCGCCTGTGTCGGCGGCGGCTCCAACGCGGCGGGCTTCTTCTCGGGTTTCCTCACTGACCCTGTGGACATTTATGGCATCGAGCCGCTCGGTCGCGGACCGAAGCTCGGTGATCACGCCGCCAGCCTGCAATACGGCACCGAGGGCGTGATGCACGGCTTTAACAGTGTGATGCTTAAGGACGAGAACGGCGAGCCGGCTCCCGTGTATTCCGTCGCGAGCGGTCTGGATTATCCCTCCTCGGGTCCCGAGCACGCGTTCCTGCGTGACTGCGGTCGCGTAAAATACGACGTCATCAACGACGAGGACACCATCGACGCGTTCTTTGCGCTGTCCCGTATGGAGGGTATCATCCCCGCTATTGAGAGTTCTCACGCGGTTGCCTATGGTATCAAGCTTGCTCAGCGGATGGATAAGGGTTCGGTGCTCATCAACCTGTCGGGTCGCGGCGATAAAGATATGGACTATATCATTGAGAGATACGGCATTCGATAACATCGGCGGGATTCTCGCTTGTGTGAGCCCCGCTTCTTTTTATTA
>JAZOCG010000085.1:0-3597 GCA_045596345.1 Acutalibacteraceae bacterium | reverse complement strand
CAGCAGACTGACGACCGCGTCATTATAGCGGTAGGTTTCCCCTTTATAGGTGATGAGTCGCCCTTCTTCCTCGACATCGTCTACAAGCGATTCGGGCGGTGTGATGTTGTTGTCCCGATCGAACAACGATACGCGTCCCTTCCAATAGAGCGCGTAGTATACGCTTGCCGCGATCAACCCGATCGCCGCGATTACCACGAGGATGATCAACGCTATACGCAACATGCGGCGAGCAGGAAGAGGGAGTCGGGATATGAGGTTGCGCATAAGTCGATCACCTCCGTTACAGTGATGGTTGTTGTCAAGCAGTCGGTTGGTCGCCGGTCAGCACGCCGACAACCAACAATCGCTGGCTGCTGCTTGCCGTACAGGTGCTCAGTGTGATGATGCGTGCGTTGGTGGTCACCGAGATGCCTTCACGCACCTGCCGCGTCATAGACGCAGGCTTGAGTGTCTGTTGTAAAAAAGCGGCATAATCCTCATCGTTATTGAAATTAAAGGAATTGAGGATATGGCGGTTGTCATAGGTAAAAGCGGAATAGACCTCATAGGTGAGGATGTGTCCGGGCGTATAGATTTGGATGGTGGAATGTTCGTCGAAAAACGCCTTTTTCTTATACTGATGCAACCAAGAAAACATCGACCCGTTTGCCATATTGTGTCCGTACAGTACGGTGTTGCGATCAGAGAAGTCGGGGGAATTGAGCTTCTGTATATAAATCGCACCGGCACGATGAGATTTCCCCTCGCTGTTGTGGTCGAGATAAAAGTTTTCCTCGCGATCCCCGTTGCTGCGCATCACGGGATAGTCGATGATGGTGCCGGGGATGCGTATCCACGCGACGGTGTCTGGGTTTTTCGCCTGCAGGGAGGCAAAGTCGATGGGGTTGTCGGGCAATTCCACGCCGCTGAAGTCAGGTGCCGGCACAGGCGACACCACGTTGTGTCGCGCCAGCCAACCGGGCAGTAAATAGGCGATAATGCCGATGACGGACAGCGCAAAGACAGCGCAGGCAACGATCAGCCCAATGCGCCAGCCGAGCTGTTTTTTTGGTGTTTGTTCTTCCATCACGGTCAGCCTCCTCTCTGTTAAGGTTACTTTATTATAGAGCAATCGGTCGCCGCTGTCAATGAGCGAAGCCAAAAAACCACCCCACCACAGTTGTGTTGCTGTGATTTGATGTGACAAAACCTGTCTTATTTCGCGAGCTGCTTCTTGGAAACAACCACGCCGCACAGCGCGATGAGAGCCATGGCAGAGAGGACAACAACCGTGTTGTCGCCGGTCTCGGGAGCCTCGTCCTCATCGTTGACGATGATGGTTTCGGTGGTCTCGCCGTTGTAGTTCGCGGCGATAACGATGGTCGCGAGCGGGATGATCTCGATCTCGTCATCCGTCAGAGAGAACGCGCCGAGAACGCGGTAGTCAACGCCCTCAACAGCGAGCGTACCGTCCGCTTTGTAGATGGTCCAGCCGTTGAACTTACCCATAGCGGAGTTCGACTTCACCTTGACCTTGTCGCCGTCCACGACAGTGGTGTGGGTAATGTTTTCGTGTTTGTCGTTCGTAGAGCCGTCATCGTTCTTGTGACCATTACCCTGGATGATGATGACCTTGTGATACTCTTGACCGTTAGGGCTCTTCGCGGCGAATGCCGGAACAGCCATACCGAAAACCAAAACCAGCGTTAAAACGAGAGCAAAAACTTTTTTCATTTTCTCTTACCTCCATAAGAAATTTTGCCTATGCACATCTAGTATAACACAAAAATTGGAATTTGCAAACATTTTTTCATTTTTGCATAAAAATATTTTTCCATAATAAAGGCGGCGGCGTTGGTGTGGTGTAAAACTTGCATTTTCGGCAGAAATCTGCTATACTGCAACAGCCAATATCTCACAAGGACGGTGCACCGCTATGGACAGGATCGCCAGCTTTCAAATCAACCACGATACGTTGTTGCCGGGGATGTACATTTCCCGTGTGGATGGGGATGTGACAACGTATGATATTCGCTTTGTGCGCCCGAACACACCACCGTATCTGCCGACGGCGGCTTCTCACACCATCGAGCATTTAGTCGCCACCTATGTGCGCAACAGCGCGTATAAGGACGGGATCATCTATTTCGGTCCGATGGGTTGCCGCACGGGATTTTACTTCCTCACCCGCGGCATCGATCACGCTGCCGCGATCTCGCTGATGCACGATGCGATGGCGTTCACCGCCGCGTTTGAGGGGGACATCCCCGGCGCGTCGCAGGTGGAATGCGGCAACTGGTTGGAGCACGACCTGCCGGAGGCGAAGCGGTGGGCGGCGGCGATGGCACGGGTGCTGGAAAACTATGCCGTTTCTTCTTTGGAATATCCGAAATGATGGAAAATTCTTATGGCATAGTCACTAAAATCTATCGTAAATTTTGTGAACAAGAACCAAACATCCCCCGAAAGCATTGCCTTTCGGGGGATTTTATAGTACAATGTGAATGAGATTACGGATGGGTAATCTTTTTTTATGGAATAAAACCGACTGCGTGCAATATGTTCGGGCGGGATTTTTTGCTGTGCGCCTGAACGAAACGGCATAAAGGAGGACTGCGTTTGTCTAAAAAGAAACGATTGCCGACATTTCATTCGGCCGATATACAACAGAAGATAAAGACAGTTGCGCATAAGGCGGAGGAGATGTACGAGACGATCTACCGCGTACAGTACCTGATCGGTGCGAAGGTGATCCGTCGGGCGAACACCCTTCGGCGCGAACTGTTTAGGAAGACCGCGCCGTTGCGCCGACGGCTGACATTGTTGTGGCGGCGGGCGGTTGTCCGCCGTGTCCGACGGGTGAAGCGTGCGTGGCGGTATTTTGCGTCAGGCATCCCGACGGCGATGCGTGAGCTGTCCGCGGCAGCGAAGAACGGCGTACGTCATATTTTTCCGTGCTTGTGGGATCTGATAAAACGGATGGTGAACCGACACAGACAGCACTTCGCTAAGCTGTGGATCATCGCAGGTCCTGCGGCGGCATTGGTGGTGCTTGCGGTAACGTTGGCGGCGTGGACAAACACCGAGTTCTGTTTAGAACTGGTCTATCGCGGTGAATCGCTCGGCTATATCGACGGTGCGACGGTGTATGATGTCGCCGCCGAGAAGGCGGTCAACCGTGTAGTCAATGTAGATAACTCTTTTGCAATCGACACGTCGCCGAAGTTCGCCATCGCGATCAAGGGCGACACTGCCACGATGGACGGTGACGCGTTGTGCGATGCGATCTTACGCACGGCGGGTGATTCGATTGCCGAAGCGACCGGCTTGTATGTAAACGACAAATTTGCCGGTTCGATGGAGTCGACATCCGAGCTTAACGCCATTCTCGAAAGCCTTAAGGAGGGTCGTTATGACAAAAACGATCCTGCTCAGCGTGCCGAATTCATCGAAAAGGTGGAGACGGTGGAGGGCTTATTCCCGATAGCGTCGGTCGTTGACAAGAACACGATGCATCAGAAGCTCACCTCTGAGGCGGTGGTCAAAAAGACCTACACCGTGCAGGCGGGCGATACGCTGAGCACCATCGCGGTGCGCAACAATATGACCACCTCG
>JAZOCG010000084.1:0-4308 GCA_045596345.1 Acutalibacteraceae bacterium | reverse complement strand
AACGACATGGCTACGATCCGACTTGGTTTCGCGCGTAAATCGCCGCAATTTCGGCAAACAAAGCCGCGCGACCACGCCGATAAGCGCACCCGTGAGCACGCCCGACAGTAGCAGCATCGGCAGATACCACACGATCTGCGGGGTGCGTAGCACCGCCGCCGCGACAGCGAGCTGAGCAAGGTTGTGGCTGACACCGCCCGCGACACTCACGCCGAGTATGCTCAATTTCTCTGTGCGGCGGCACAGCACCATTACGCCAAGGCTGACAAGCCCGCCCGCAAGGCTGTACAGCATACTCGCGGGACTGCCAAAGGTGAAGCCAACCAGTACGATGCGTACAAGCGAGATGACCAACGCATCCCGCGGACTGAGCAATACGAGCGTCGTCAGCACCACCAAATTGGCGAGCCCCAATTTGATGCCGGGGATGCCGACCACCGGCAACAGACTCTCCACATAGCTGAAGATAAACGCCAGTGCCACCATCAGCCCGTATAAAGCGATCTTTCGTGTCTTTTTCATCATCCGACCTCCGCATCCACGGTCGGCTCGCCGACCACGCGCACAACGACCTTGTTCGGCAGGCAGATAATGCTCTGCCCCGCTCGGTCGATCGCCCGATGGCGCACGCATACCCCATCCGGACAGGTCGCCTCGGTGACCGTCGCTTTACCATCGGCGATAACGAGGGTGTTATGCCCACCGCCGACACCGTCGATCACCAATGTCGTATCGTTGTCCAGCGACAGGGTGGCGACGATCTCACCGTCCACCTGCACCTCCACCGCACCGCCGTGCGCCGACCACTGCGAAAGCATCAAAAACAGCACCGCCGCCACGACCAACAGACCGCCGACCAAAACGAGATCGGCAGTCTTAAAGGGCAGGCGGCGTGGACACTGTTTCATAATTCCTCCGTTATGTAGAGCGACGTTAAGCCGCTCGAGATTGCACATATGCGTGCGCGTTGTTGACCGCATCAATGACCGCTTGCGACGACACCGTGGAGCCTGACAGCGCGTCGATGGGCGAGCCGATCGTCGCGGCTCCCCACAGCTTCATCGGAGCGCGACGCCCCGCGAACAGCGAGGTGAAAGCCGCCGACTCCACGCGCGTGCCAAGATATTCCGTTTCGTTTTGCGACAGCACGCGGATGCCCGCGATGGTCTCACCGTCCGCGGCGAAGGTAGTCTGCACGCGAATGTCGGATTTATACCCGCGCGCGACGGTAATGATGACATATCCCGTCACCCGTCCGTCGGTATCCTGCGCTTGCGCGGCAGATTCTACGCGGTAGGCATCCTTGTCCTGCGCGGTAACATCCATCACACGCGCCACCGCCATCGGCACGGTCACGCCGTCAGCGGGGATGAGCACATCTGCACGCGCGGTGTTATACCACACCGCCGCACCGAACACCAACCCGACCGAACCCGCCAACATCAGCGCAAACGCCAACAGTCGGCGGGAGCCGCGGTAGCGTCGATCTTGTTTCGTCATGTCGTTACCCCTTCCGTCAACTCGCCGAATCCGTCGGAATACTGCAGACTGCCGTCGGCGAGCACCCACACAGCGTGGGCATTCGGTGTTTTTTTGAGCAACGCTTTGCCCTGCTCTGCAGGCAGGCAAAACAGCGCGGTCGACAGCATATCCGCCAGACCGCTGTCCTCGCACACCACCGTCACCGCCCGCACGTGTGTGGCGGGATACAGGGTGGCGGGATCAATAATATGGCAATAGTTCTGACCGTCAACGGTATAATACCGCTGATAATCCCCGCTCGTCACCACCGACCGATCCGCAACGTTCACCGTTGTCAGATACGTCTTAGCGGACGAGGTATCGGGATTTTGCACCCCGATGGTAAACGGCGTATCGCTGTTATCGCCGCCTTTACCGCCGATGGCGCGCACGTTGCCGCCGACGTTGATGAGCGCAGACGTCCAGCCGAGTGTTTCTTGCGCGTACCGCGCGACCCGCTCAACGGCATAGCCCTTGGCGATCGCGCCGACATCGATGCGTGCCGCGGGATCGGTCAGACGCACCGTGCCCGCCGCACGGTCAATGACCAGCGTGTCGATAGACACGTGTGTCCCCGCCTCGATCAACTTCGCCTGCGTGGGTAACGCGGCGCGTGCGGGATCGGCGACCCCCTCGGTGCGCGCATCGTGCCACAAGGACAGCACCGCACCGAACAAAATATTCACCCGCCCGTCGGTGCGGTCATACGCGTCGATGCCGAACTCGAGCAGGTCGAGGATACGGTCATCCGCTTTGACGGGCGCGCCGCCCGCGGCGGCGTTGACCGTCTTGAGATTGGTCACGTCGGGGTAGGTGTTGTATATGTCATACAACCGATGGTATGCCGTCAGTTCATCGTGCAATTTCTTGACATCCGACCGGAACTGTTCCTCGCCGACACCGTACGCCGTGATCTCGGTCACGGTGTCAAACACATCCAAATACGTCTGCGACCGCTTGGGCGCAGACGAAAAAGGGGCGCAACCAACCAAGCCCCCTGCCAACAGCAGAGAGAGCAACACGCATAGTATGCGTTTCACCATCGTCGGTCGCGCCCTTTCGTTTTTTCGGTTTAATCGGGGGGCTTAATCGAGCTCAGCAGCTTTCACGGTATTTTTCAGCATACCGCCGATCGCCATCGTGCATCCCGAGATCGCATCGGTCTTGCCGTCACTGCCGACAGTCAGCTTCATCAGCCCCGCCGCCGTTTTGCCGACCGCGTAAGCGTCAAAGGCATCCGCCTGCTCGTACCATTCCTTTTTAATAGAAGACGCCGCTTTCATTCCGTAGGCATCCCCCTTGCCGCGTTTGGTGTCCATCTTGCCCGCGGCGTGGCTAAAGAGGCTGTTTTCCACCGTCAGCTTCGCCTGAGCGGTATCGGTCAAACAAGCCGTGATGCGGTCGTTACCGCCGAGCGTCACCGCCGCCATCTCAATGTCAAACTGCGGCTTTGCGTCAGTGGATTCGCCGCTCTTGACCACCGTGACGGCAAGTTCCAATTCGTCCCCCGCCGCGATATTCTTGCTCTTCGCGTTGCGGGTGGCATCGTGTACCGCGGAAATGAAATCGGTGATGATCAGGTCACAGCCCTGGATCATCTCGCTCTTGCCATCGGTGGCGGCGATCGCGCTCACCTCCGCACCCGTTTTTCCTTCCACATAATCACAGAAGGCTTCCACCTGATCGTCCCACGAAGCGTTGCTTTTGTTGCCCGCGCCGAGGTCACTGTCGGTGAGCGTATAGTCTTCCGTCTCGCCCTTGGTGAGCAGATCCACCGCCACCTGCAGGGCACCGTTCTTGAGTTCGACGGGAAATTCCGCCTCGTCGATCTTACATTCGGTGATCTTGCCGTCCTTATCCAGCACCACCGCCGCAACGGTCGTCTTGACGACGGTTTTTTCCTTACCATCGACCGCCAGCGTGTTCACGCTGCCCAGCCCGAGGCTGCGACCATCACCGTTTGCCGTGCCGCTCGAAGGCGGGGTATCTTCCTTCTCCCCGCACGCCGTCAACGCGAACAGCAACGCAAGACCGCAAAAAATTGCCCAGATCTTTTTCATCATTCTTTCCTCCATTTCTCACGCGGCGCACTTGCCGCCGCGCAAAGAGCCTTGCTTGCTCTCAAATATACTATGAGAAAGAAGCAAGGCTCTTATACAGGAAAATGATGAAAATTTTATTTTATCTCATTGCCGCCTTCTTTGACGGGCTTAGCGAGAAGCTCAATGACCTTAACGGGACATTTCGCCGCGCAGGCACCGCATCCGATGCACAGCGCGTGGTCGATGCGGGCAAGGTGGTTCTCCACCTTCGCCGCGGACACGGGGCAGGTCTTCTGGCAGATACCGCACCCGATACAGCCCGCGGAACACACCGCCTTGGTTTCCTTACCCGTGTTGTTGGACGAGCACCGCACCTCAACGGCGGAGTTGTCGGGGATCATCGTAATAATGTGCTGAGGACAGATCGCCACGCACTGACCGCAGCTGATACACTTATCCTCGTCCACCACCGCGACGCCATCGACCAATGAGATCGCGTCGTTGGGACAGACGGTTACGCAAGTGCCGAAACCGTAGCAAGCAAACGAGCACGCTTTGCCTGCGTTGCCGGGGGACATCGCCGCCTGACGGCAGTCGCGCGTGCCGTAATAGTTCGCGGAGATCTGCGCCTTATCGCAGGTGCCCGCGCACTGCACGTACGCCACCTGCCGCGATACCGCGCCCGTTTCGACACCCATAATGGCGGCGACCTCTTTTGCAACAGTCGAGCCGCCGACGGGGCAGG
>JAZOCG010000083.1:0-2526 GCA_045596345.1 Acutalibacteraceae bacterium | reverse complement strand
CGTTGTGCCAGACAATGAACACACCGCGATCGCTTTAGCTCCGATGTCGATTGCCATACCGCAGGTTGCGTGTGAGATCGCGTCGAGTGTGTTTTTGATACGGAAACTCGCTTTTTGGAAACGCGTGGTATAGTGAATATGCGCTTCGGTCTCACGGGCGATACGCGCCATCGTCTCCACTGTCTGCACGGGGTACTTGCCTGCCGCGGTCTCGCCGGAGAGCATAATCGCACTCGTTCCGTCATACACCGCGTTTGCCACATCGGAGATCTCGGCACGGGTAGGACGCGGGTTATGGATCATTGACTCAAGCATCTCGGTCGCGGTGATGACGCGTCTACCGAGCATACGGCACTTAGTGATAATATGCTTCTGAATAGCGGGCAATTCCTCAAACGGGATCTCCACACCCATATCGCCGCGTCCGATCATAATGCCCGAACACTCCTCACAGATCTCCTCAATGTTATCAACGCCCGCCTGATTTTCGATCTTAGCAATGAGTTCGATATTCTCGATATGGTTTTTAGCTAAAAAGCCCTTGATATCCAGCAGATCCTGCTTGCAGGAAACAAACGAGCAAGCAAGGAAGTCCACGCCATTCTTTGCGCCGAATAAAATATCCTGTTTATCCTGGTCACTGAGATATTTTTGCCTTAACACCTTGTTCGGAAAAGACATACTCTTGCGGTTAGACAGTTCGCCACCGACGTCAACACGACAGATGACATCACGCTCGGTCACGTCCTTCACGGTGAACGCCATCAGACCGTTGTTGAGCAGGATGCGATCGCCGATCTGCATGTCCTTGATCAGCCCCTTATAGTTCACCGATACACGCTCGGCATCTCCCGATATTTCATCAACCGTGAACGTAAAAGTATCCCCCTCATTAAGCAACACCTTGCCGTTCACAAAGGTGCCGACACGGTACTCAGGACCCTTCGTGTCCAACATGATCGCGATAGGCATCCCCAACTCCTCACGCACGGATTTGATGAGATCGATCTTCTTTTGATGCTCCTCGTGCGTGCCGTGTGAGAAATTGAGCCGCGCGACGTTCATTCCCGCGTGACACATATCCCGCAGGATCGCCGCATCCTCACAGGCCGGTCCTATGGTGCAAATAATCTTGGTCTTTCGCACAGTTTCTTCCCCCGTTATCTTAAAAATACAAAAACAGCATTCAGTCTATCATAGTTTTTTTCATTTAGCAAGTAAATTACCCGCACTTTACGGAAAAATCTCAGAATTTTTCTTGCTTTTATTTCGGGGAATGATATACTGAATATAATAGTTTAATAAGGTAGGGATAATGAATGAAAGAAAAGTGGCAAAAGGTTCTGCGCCTGTTTCTGGTGTTTTTTAAGATCGGCGCGTTTACCTTTGGTGGCGGCTATGCGATGATTCCGCTCATACAGAAAGAAGTCGTTGATAATAAGAAATGGATCACCGACGATGACATTCTCGAAATCATTGCCATCGCCGAAACCACCCCGGGTCCGATCGCCATTAACTCTGCAACCTTCGTCGGCTACCGCGTTTGTGGCTTCTGGGGCTCCTTCGCCGCTACACTCGGCGTTGTTCTCCCGTCGTTTGTCGTCATCCTCCTCATTTCCGCTTTGCTTGGGGAATTTCAAAACCTCCCCGTCGTAAAATATGCCTTCAACGGCATTCGCGCGGGCGTGCTTGCGCTATTGCTTAAAGCACTGTGGACAATGTATAAAAAGAGCCCCAAAAGCGCGACGGCGTATATCGTGATGGGGGCAGCGTTTGTGCTGACTACGTTTCTAAACATCCCCGTGCTGGCGGTCATCATCGGCTGTGCGGTGTTCGGACTGGTCACCTCCCTCATCGTCGAAAGGAGGAATAGAGTATGATTTTCCTTGAACTGTTCCTCACTTTCTTTAAGATCGGCGCATTCACTTTTGGTGGCGGCTACGCGATGCTGCCACTCATTCAGGAGGAGGTTGCCGCCCGTTGGGGTGACGTGATCTCTAACGAGGCGATGGTGAACTTTATCGCCGTCAGCGAATCCACCCCCGGACCTTTCGCGATCAATATGGCGACCTACGTCGGCTCACAAATGGGCGGCATCTTGGGTGCGGCGTGCGCTACCCTCGGCGTCGTATTGCCGTCTTTTATCATCATCCTTATCGTGGCAAAATGCTACGAAAAATTCAAAAGCAGCCGTGTTGTCAAAGGCTGTATGAGCGGACTTAAGCCCGCCGTTGTCGGTCTTATCGGTGCTGCGGCACTCAACGTAGCCGGCACCGTGCTCGCGCCGACGGGTTTGGGATCTGTCAGCTTAGCGGATGTCACACTGTATGTGTCGCTCGCAATCTTCGTATTAAGCACCGTGCTCGCATTTAAGAAGGTACACCCTATCCTCATCATCTGTCTTGCCGCCGTTATCGGTATCGCAACAGGCTATCTGCTGTAAAACGACAAAGCGCCTCGCAGTCCACAAGGGACTGCGAGCCGTTCTTGTTGTCTTATGCGGACC
Source organism: Acutalibacteraceae bacterium (assembly GCA_045596345.1). Classification (GTDB taxonomy): domain Bacteria; phylum Bacillota; class Clostridia; order Oscillospirales; family Acutalibacteraceae; genus UBA5905. Next base: position 20 of record JAZOCG010000083.1, on the reverse strand, counting down.
TTCAGAACTGAATAAAGCAT
>JAZOCG010000082.1:0-10304 GCA_045596345.1 Acutalibacteraceae bacterium | reverse complement strand
AAACTTCGTCAGCTGCAGAACTTCGGTCTGGACGGTGAGGACGTCACGGAGTTCGGCACTAATGCCAAGATGGACGAGTTCCGCGCGGCAATGGGCATCTGCAACCTGCGTAATATCGACAACGCTATTGCGAGCCGCAAGGCGGCGGCACAGCGATACAATGAGCGACTGGGCAACGTCGCGGGCATCCGCGTCAACCAGCCGCAAAAGGACGTTGTTCCCAACTACGCCTACTATCCCGTGTTCTTTGATAAGGCGGTATTCGGCAAGGACCGCGACGAGGTTGCGGCACAGCTTGCTCAGCACGACATCTTCGCCAGAAAGTATTTCTATCCTGCAATCAACGAGATGTCCTGCTACGCGCCGTATCACACCCAACCGACGCCGATCGCCCACGAGGCATCGGTCAACGTGCTGACCCTGCCCTTGTACGAGGGTCTATCGGTTGAGGAAGTCGATCGCATCTGTGATGTGATTCTGGGGAAAAGCGACGGGCAATGAGGAGAGCTTCTATGAAGAAGATTTTGTTATTGGGTGGTTCTGCCCAGCAGATCGTTGCGATCGAAACCGCCAAAAAACTGGGTTATTACACGGTTTTATGTGATTATCTGGCGGATAACCCCGGTCAGTATGTGGCGGATAAATTCTATCAAGTCAGTACCACGGATAAACAAGCGATATTAGATGTAGCGAAGAAAGAGAACATCGACGGCGTTCTGGCGTATGCGTCTGACCCTGCTGCCCCGACGGCTGCCTACGTGGCGGAGCAGATGGGCTTGCCGGGAAATCCGTATAAGTCTGTCGAAATTTTGTGCAACAAAGATCAGTTCCGCTCGTTTTTGGCGGAGAATGACTTTAGCACGCCGAAGGCGAAGGGATATGCTTGTGTAGAGGATGCGTTGTCGGATAGCGAGGCGTATAATTACCCTGTTATCGTGAAACCTGTCGATTCTTCGGGAAGCAAGGGCGCGACGGTGCTGTATAACGCGGATGGGTTGGAAGCGGCATTGACGTTTGCGTTTTCCTTTTCGCGCAGTCACCGCATAATAATAGAAGAATATATTGAAAAGAAGCACCCGTATCTCATTGGTGGCGATGTTTTTATTGTTGATGGTGAGATCGTTCTTTGGGGATTGTTAAACTGTCATCGCGACACGCGGGTCAATCCGCTTGTTCCTGTGGGGAAGAGTTTTCCGTTGGAGCTGGAAGCGGAGGACGAGGAAAAGGTTAAGCAAACTTTACAGCGAATGGTGAGTGCCCTTGGGTTGCGTAACGGCAGCATGAATGTCGAACTGATAGTGGATGTTTCCGGTCGTGTTTGGCCGATTGATGTCGGTCCTCGCAGCGGGGGAAATATGATCCCCGATCTGCTCAGCGATATGTTTTGTGCCGACATTGCCAAAATGTCTATTCAGGCCGCGATGGGCGAACCGATTGATTCGGTTTTCACCATCCCTACATCTCCTTTTGCTACGCATAACCTTCATAGCGATCGCGCAGGTGTGTACGAGGGGATGACATTTTCACCGGAGTTGAATTCTTGTATTTATCGTAAATATCTTTATAAAAAGGTCGGCGATCAAGTGGAGTATTTTGATAACGCCGCTAAATGTCTCGGCATTGTTTTTATGAAATTCAAAGACCGTGGACAGATGCAGAGCCTGTTATCTCGTATCAGTGATCAAATTACAATCCATTTAACTTGACATCAACGAGGTTGATATATCTATGAAAGAGATCGGCGGATATATAGAGCTGGATCAATTCCGCGGTGAGGAATATCACCGCGATGCCGTTGCGCTTAACAGTGGCAGGCATTGTCTGGAATACTTGATTCGAGCAAAAGGGATCGGTAAGATATGGCTTCCGAGTTTTCTGTGCGATTCTGTGAGAGATTTATGCGCGAAGTGCGGCTGTCAGACAGCGTTTTATAGCATCGGCAGGGATCTTCGCCCCATTATGGCGACGCTTCCTACGGTTTTGGATGCGGATGAGTGGATCTACGTTGTTAATTATTACGGACAGATCGCGAATGAAGAACTGCTTGGTTGGCAGTCGGCATTTTTGCGCGTGATCGTTGATAACGCGCAGGCGTTTTTCCAGCAACCCGCGGAAGGCGTTGACACGCTGTATACCTGCCGAAAGTTCTTCGGCGTATCTGACGGCGGCTATCTGTATACGGACGCGCACTTGGATGGCTTAGAGACAGATCTGTCTTATGAGCGTATTCGCTATGTTTTGGGGCGGTACGAACTGGATGCCGGTAGTTTCTATGCAGAATCCGCCGCTAACAATAAGCTCTTTCGCGAGGAACCGCTCAAAAACATGTCACGCCTGACACACAATTTGCTCTGTGGCTTGGATTATGCGGCTATCGCCGCGGCGAGAGAGCAGAATTTTCGACATCTTCATTATCGACTGGCGCAAAGAAACGCGCTTGCATTGGACATCCCGCAGGGACCGTTTATGTATCCGCTTTATGTGACGGACGGCGCGGCATTGAAAAAGGTGCTTATTGCTCAGCGGGTATTTGTGCCGACACTGTGGCCGGATGTATTGACGGTTACGGCGGATGATCATGCGCGCGATCTGGCAGAAAACATCGTGCCGTTGCCGTGTGATCAGCGATATACCGTCGACGATATGGAGAGAATCTGCCGTATAATTGTAGAACATTATGAAGGGGATATATGATGGACGTTCGGGAAATGCTCAAGCATAAAAATATACAGTGGCGCGTTGCGGAACAGTTGGCGGAGGATCGATTGGACGCTGTTAACGCCGCGAGCGAGCCGGCAAAGATCAAAAGCGGTTTTTACGCGAAATACGGAAAACGGTTTTTTGATGTTGTGGTGGCATTTATTGCACTGGTGGTATCGTTGCCGATCAATTTTGTTATCGGTGTCATTACCTTGTTCGATGTGGGATGTCCGTTGTTTTTCAAGCAGAAAAGAACGGGTATGAACGGACAGGATTTTACCATTATCAAGTTTCGGAATATGCGCAATACGACAGACGAAAACGGCGAGTTGTTGCCCGCCAGTCAACGTGTCACCAAATGGGGTAAAATCGTGCGTAAGACTTCGTTGGATGAACTGCTGAATTTCTGGAGCGTATTTAAGGGTGATATGTCGTTGATCGGCCCCCGCCCCTTGCCACCGCAATATATGAATCGCTACAGTGATCGCCATCGCGCTCGGTTGGCGGTGCGTCCCGGCTTGGAATGTCCCCCGAAGGATCGCCTCTCTAAGCCTCGTGATTGGCAGGATCAGTTTGAAAATGACGTCTGGTATGTAGAAAATATCAGTCTGCGCACAGATTTGATGCTGTTGGTGCGGTTAGTGCAATTTGCATTGGACCGTAAGAGCGCGGGCGTGCGCGCCGCAGTAACAAAGGGTTCGTTTGTCGGTTATGATGAGAACAATCGCGCAATCAGTGTTAACCAGCTGCCTGAGGAATACGCGATGAATGTTATTCGTGCGATGGAGAGTAAGGAAACGGCATCTAATTGACCGTCCTTACGCGGTTTTAATAAAGAAAGGATTTATGTAGTTATGTATGAAGATCTGAAAGGGAAGCGTCTGTTGGTAATCGGTGGGTCGTCCAGTGATGTGGCTCTTATTCGCGCAGCGCACGATATGGGAATGTACGTGATTTCCGTCGATGGAAATGCCGATTATGCACGCGCACCGGGTAAGCTGGAAGCGGATGAGGCGTGGGATATTAATTACGCAGATACGGATGCTGTCGTTGAACGCTGTAAACAGAAACCCGTGGATGGCGTTATCGCAGGGTATAGTGAGTTCCGCGTTCTTGCTGCCTGCCGTGTTGCGGATAAACTCGGTTTGCCTTTCTATGCGACCGAGGAGCAGATCCTGCTGACGAGAAATAAGCGTCTTTTCAAGGATGCGTGCCAGCGTTACGGTGTTAAGATTCCGAAGGATTATTGTTTTGCCTACCCCGTGTCTGATGAAGAAAAGGCGGGTATCGAATACCCGGTTATCGTCAAGCCTGCCGATTACGCCGGGCGAAAGGGCATTACGGTGGTGGAGACCGCGGATAAACTGGACGAGGCGATAGAGTATGCCGCGGCTATGTCCGAGAGCAAGACGATCATTGTGGAAGAATATCTGATCGGCACTGAGTTTGCAGCGATTTATACACTGGCGGGCGGTACGATCAGCTTATCCTGCCTGAACGAAAAATATATTGCAGACGATCAGGAAAGAGTGAGCGGTCTGTGTGCGTTTGTTTTGACGCCGGCGTCGTTTTTGGATCGCTTTCTTAAAGAGGCAGATGAGCCTCTGAAAGATTTTCTCCGCGGGATCGGCGCACGTAACGGCGTGGCATTCTTTCAGGGTATGAGCACCGCGAAGGGGATATATGTGTTTGAGATGGGCTATCGCGTCAACGGAAACAACGATTTCAAGGTCGTTGACCGCGTACACGGTATCAATTTCGCGAAAATGTTGATCAATCATTCTGTTAATGGCACGATGGGGGATGGCATCGAGAAGGACGACCCGCGCTTCCCTTGCTACATTGCTTCCGTGCCGATCAACTTGCATGCCGGGCGTATTTCCGCGATGGAATATGATAAACTATATGAGAAGAGCGGCATTTATAACGTCCACTGCTTCACTCAACAGGGTAAGACTATCCAAGAGGATGGCACGACACAGCAGAAGGCGATGCTCCTAAGTATGACCGCCTCCACTGTGGGAGAAATCGGCGAATTATTCGATTATGCTTACGATAACATCAAGATTGAAGATGAAAACGGCGAGAGTATGCTGTTTAAGAAATTTGACTTTTCTGTGATTCGACAGAATCATCGTCAGTGAGTGTGTCGTTAAGCGACAGAATGGCCGCGCAGATATGAGCGGACGGTAGATTTGGAGAAGAAGATGTTCCGAATGAATTTTTTGCAAAGAGCGAAAGAAGTAGGAAACCCTATAAAAAGGATCAAGAACCGTGAATATACGGACTTGCCAATATACATGTTATTGTTAACGTGTACCGGCAAATGGTTTATTGAGGGCGTTGTCGATCAAACGATATTGACGGTTGTTTTTCTTGCGATTGGGCTTGGGCTGCTGATTTGGAAGAAGGGTGTACAGCTCCAAAAAGCATCCGCAATATGGTTGCTTTACTGCGTCGGGATTGTATCGAATGTGCTCATTACGCGCGGTGGATTTAATGTCTGGGGTAGAGCTGCTATATTCGTATTGACCGTGTTGTATGCGCTGGTGGCGAGTTACGAGGAATTTGATCTATACAAAGCAATAAATTTTTTGATCGGGTTGTCGCTGATATATACATTCTTTATTTTTATACAGTTTTTGTTTACAGATGGCTTTAACCAACTGTATTTCCCGTTGTTGTCGGATACTACACGGCAACGTGCGGTGTTGTATTCTCGGCGAGGATACTATTTCGGTCTGCATACCAGCCCGCACGAAGTGGCGGGAATCATAGCCTTCTCTATTGCGGCTCTGTTGCTGCGTGGGTTGCTCAACGGAAAGCCCAAGAAACGTTTGCTGATGATCGTGCTGCTTGTCGCGTTGACGGTTGCGTTATTGTTAACAGGGAAGAAAGGTGTGCTGTTGGCTTTTGCCGGCGCACTGGTTGTGAGTGCTGTCATATTATACGGTTCTAAAAAGCAGTGGAAGAAAGCCGGCATTGCGGTGGGCGCGAGTGTGCTTTTGGCATTGGTCATGTTGATCGTTATTCGAATTGCCCCGGACAATGCACTCTTTCACAGAATCAACCAATTTATCGATCAGATCCTTTCCGGTCAAGCGGTGGGTTCGGATCGAATGCAACTATATCAGCATGCGCTGGAGGCGTGGAAAGAAAACGCGGTGTTTGGTATTGGCTGGTATCGTTTCGTAGCACTCTCTACCGCGGAATTGGGTTACAGTGTTGCCCATCAAGTCAACTTGGATTATTTGCAATGGCTGTGCGAAATGGGTGTCGTTGGGTTTATCCTCGTTATGATACCGTTGCTGTATACGCTGTATCAAGCGATATTTATTGGTGTGAAGATTCTGGGCAATATACCTCAAGCCAAGGAAAAATGGGGTATTCTGTTTGCGATATTTATTCAGATCTACACGGTGGTGTATGCATTTATTGAGGTGCCGTTCTATGATGTGTACTTCTTTGCGATGTACATCCTGTCGTGTATGGTCATTAACGGTGTCTATGAAAAAGAAACAGGAAGTACAGGCAAATTCTTTTGCCGGTTAAAGAAAGTGTGGAGCGATTATGAGCAGAGAAGGAAAACTGGTTAAAAATACGATCATTTTAGCGATCGGTACATTTTTTCCGAAACTGGCAACGTTCCTTTCACTGCCGATCTTGACGGCGTATCTGACGCAGGCAGAGTATGGCACGTATGATTTAATTTTAACGTTAGTTGCGCTGGTTTTGCCCGCGGCAACGCTGCAGATCCATTCGGCGGCTTTTCGCTATCTAATCGATGTGAATAAAGACAAAATGGGAATGACGGTTATCATTTCCAACATCTACAGTTTTGTTATCCCTACGTCTTTGGTCGCATTGGTTATTATGTATTTAGCGTTAGCCAATCAGACGATCGCGGTACGTTTGGCGATTTGTGTATATTTCTTATTTGATATTATCGTCAATGCCAATCGACAGATTGTTCGTGGTATGTCTCGTAATACGGATTATGCTGTAAGTGCCTTTATCAGTTCGGTCGGGCAGGTGGCACTGATGGCGTTGTTGGTGATGGGTTTTAAAACCGGCTTTCTCGGCGCGATCATAGCGTTGGCGGTAGCGGAGATTATTGCATCGGTTTATTTGTTTATCCGAGGAGAAATCTACCGCTATATTGATTTTTCTACGGTCAATAAGGAGGAACTCAAGGAGTTATTGAGCTATTCCTGGCCGATGGTCCCTAACAGCTTGTCTCAATGGGTTATGCACGCCTCGGATCGTCTGATCATCACGGCCTTTATGGGTCCTGTTTCCAATGCGATCTTTTCGGTTGCTTATAAGATCCCGTCAATCTTGTCCTTTGCCCAGACGACCTTTAATATGGCGTGGCAGGAAAATGCGTCCATCGCTTCGAAAGACGAGGATGCTGCGGGATATTACTCGACAATGTTTTCGTGGTTATTTGACATTGTGGCGGGCTGTATGGCGATTCTCATTGGGTTTACACCAATCTTGTTTGCGGTCTTAATCAACGGCGACTATTCTGCGGCGTATAACCACATTCCGATTTTGTTTGTGGGTATGTTGTTTTTCTGTTTGTCTTCCTTCTGGGGAGGCATCTTTGTTGGTTATAAAAAGACGAAAAGCGTTGGGTTTACCACCGTTATATCGGCACTTGTTCACTTGGTTGTTGTGCTGGCGGGCATTCACTGGTTCGGTCTTTATGCGGCATCGGTTGCTACGTTGGTCGGTTATCTGTTACTGTGTGTGTTGCGTATGCGCGGTGTGCAGAAGCTTATACGACTGGAGTATCATTGGAAACACATTGGTGTGGTCTGTGCGGTGTTGGTGCTGCAGTGTGTGGCGTGTTTTATGCAAAACACCGTGCTGGACGTGGTAAACTTTGTTTTCGGCTTCGCTGTGGGTATTTATCTCAACCGGAATTTGCTTTCCGGCATTTTGAAGAAAGTCAAATCTCTCGGCAAAAAGCGCGGTTGATATATAAACTTAAAGAAGCACCGACTCGTCAGAGTCGCTGCTTTTTTGTATTTGTTATTCAGGTTTGCTCAGCAGGTCGATCGCGTATTGTGCATACGGCGACAGATATTGTCCGCGGCGGGTGACGATAGCGGGCTGACGCGAAGACGAAGCGTTTTTGATCTTGAACAGCGTGATGTGCTCGTCAAATTCATAGTCGCTGATAAACTGATATGGCAGCAGGGTGGCACCGATGCCGGAACGGCACATCGCCCAGGCGGTAGTGACGCCCACAACTTCCATCGCGATGTGCGGTTGTAGATCCGCTGTCGCGCACAACTTATCAAACAAGCGGCGCATCTCCTGTGCGGGGCTGACTACGATAAAAGGGAGATCACGGCAGTCTGCGAGGTTCAGCTCGGGAAGTTCACCATCAGAGCGGATCTTCGTCTTGTTTAACAGCACATTGGGCACTGCCAGCACGAGTGTATCGGGCTCGATGGGGCGGACTTCAAGAACAGAGTCGTCCACAGGAAGATTGACGATCGCAAAATCGTATTTCCCCTCGGCGGCCTCCTTGCGCAGAGTATCACTGCCGATCTCACGAAGACGGACGTGGATGTTTGGGAAACGGCTTTGCATTTTTCTCATAAGCGGTGGGATCAGATACAGTGCCCGAAAGGGGGAAACGCCGATGACTAACTGTCCGCGTTTGCCGCTTTTGAAATCTTGCATCGAGCGTTTAAGCTGATCTTCGCGGTACAAAAGATTTTCCGCTTCGCGTACGAAGTGTTCGCCGGCCGGTGTCAGCCGCAACGGTACACCACGATCGAAAAGCCTTACGCCAAGCTCTTTTTCCAGGGCGATGATCTGCTTGCTCAATGCAGGCTGAGAAATGTTCAGTTGTTCGGCAACCTGAGAATAATTGAGTGCCTTTGAGAGTTCAACAGCATATTGAAGTTGTTTTGCGTTCATAGTAAACAACCTTTCCTTATATCATAACCATATAATACAATTATTAGTTACATTTTTCAAGAGGGAGGGGTGAGGTTAAATCACAAAAAAACAAAATAGGAAAATTTATTTCAAAAAGTTGTTGACATTTCGCGGATTGGTGCTATAATATAACCCGAAAGGAATAGGAACTATAACTAAAACAGAAAGGAATGTGTAGTATGATACCTACCTCTTTGGTCTATCTGGCAATTATGCTGGGTGTGATCATTATCTGGTTCAGCCTTTTGAAACGACCCGTGTACGAAGGCGTATTCGTCAGCTTCCTCGTGCTGCTGACCATCAGCGGTATGTGGGGGAATGTATGGAGTTATGTCGAGGACGGTCTGTCGACGTCTCTTCTGTACTCGATGGTTGCTTTTGTTGCGATGTCTATCATTCTCACCAAGACGAAGATCGTCGACAGCTGTATTGCGGTGATTTTGTCGTTGGTCGGCCGTCTGTCGGGTGGCGCGGGCTATGCCGCTGTGGTTGCCAGCAGCTTTATGGGTGCATTGTCCGGCTCCGGTCCCGGTAACGTGATGGCGACGGGCACGATCACCATCCCCGCGATGAAACGTTCGGGCTTCCCACCGGAGTTGGCGGCGAACATAGAGAGTAACGCCAGCTATATGGGCAATATGATCCCGCCGTCGGGCAACATTGTGGCGGCACTGGGTGCGTTTGTGGCGCTGTATCCCGATTCGAACATCTCGCAAGGGCAGTTCTGGATCGTGCTGTGGGGGATCGCCATTTGGTTTATCGCACAGCGACTGATTATGGTATGGTCGTTCTGCAAGCACTATCACGTCAAGCCGATGAGTAAAGAGGAGCTCCCCAGCCTGAAGCAGACCCTCAAGGAAGGGTGGCAGGGCCTTTTGCTTCCCGTTATCATTTTGCTTCCCTTTGTTTTGGATTATTTCTTCAAGGACACCTTCTTCACTGACCGGCTCGGCGCGACGGGCGCAAAATATCTGTCCAGTTCGATGTTGCTGTTCATCGGCGGTTTGAGCGCGATCTACGCCTGCTTGATTGCGAAGGACAAGTCGGTGGTGACGATCCCGAAGATCGCAAAGATGTTTGCCGACGGTGTCAAGACGATCGCCCCCGCCATCGGTGTGTGTGTGTTCGGTTATATGGTCGGCGCGTTGTTCGGTGAGTTAGACATTGCGAACGAGCTTGGCACCATCATAGCCTCCTGGGAGTTTGGTAAGTTTGGCACGGTCGTTGCGGTGTGCTTGATCACGTGCTTTATGGGTATGGTTGTCCCGGGTTCCTCGATGGTCGTTATCTTCGGGCCTGCGTTTATCACGACGCTTGCCGCTGTCGGCGTTGAGCCGCTGCTCACGGCTGCGATGCTTCCCTGTATCTGCGGCGTTATGTGCGGCATTACGCCCCCACTCGGTCTCGGTATGTATGCGGGTATGACGATTGCGCAGTCGGATTTCAGCAAGACCTTTAAAAACAATCTATGGTGGGTCGCGGCACAGTTTATTATGGAAGTCGTCGTTCTGATGGGCTGGCTGCCTATTCTCGGTCTGTAAGGAGGGTGCGTAATGAAAGAAGTTTGCAAGAAAATTTCTGCCGTACTGAAGACGGTTTTCGGCTATGGCATTATGATCTGTCTCTTTGCGGGCGGTCTAACCTTC
>JAZOCG010000081.1:0-2473 GCA_045596345.1 Acutalibacteraceae bacterium | reverse complement strand
CGTGGGTGACGGCGCCGATGAGCTTGCCGTTTTGAATAATGGGTGAGCCGCTCATTCCCTGCACGATACCGCCCGTCAGCGACAGCAGATCCTCGTCGGTCACTTGGATAATCATACTACGCGTATCGTTTGCCGTGTTATACCGCACCTGGCGAATGACGATATCATATAACGCAGGTTCGGTACCTTCGACGGTGGTAAGCACTTGTGCCGCGCCTTCTTTTACCTCTTGCTTCATCGCCAGCGGCAAACGCGCGCCGTCGGCGGGGTCGTTTATCAATGTGCCGTATACCCCGTTGGCGGCATTGATCATCAGCCGTCCGAGCGTGCCGTTTTCAAAATACCCGTTTAATTCGCCGGGCGTCCCTTTGATACTCTTCTCGACGTCTCGAATACGCGCCGGGACGATCCCCCCTGTCGACACCGACAGCATCTGCCCCGTGTCCGCATCGCATACGGGATGCCCCAATCCGGCAAATGCGTGCGTATTGTTATCGTAAAAGGTCAGCATCCCGATGCCGGCGGTGCTGTCCCGCACCCATAGCCCCGCACGCCAGCCTTCCCCATCCGCGGGACGCACGGGAACAAACGATGCATCAAACTCCACCCCGTCACGGCGGATGCGTAACGTCACTGCGTGACCGCCGCAGGCGTTGATGCAGTCTGCAACCTCCTCGTTTGTTGTTACCGGCTTACCGTCGATGGACAGAATGGTATCGCCAATACGGATACCTGCCGCCGCCGCAGGGTTGACACCACCCGCAGCGGTCTGCACGTCCGACATTCCGACAATGAGCACCCCGTCAGTATACAGCTTTATACCAAACGGCGTGCCGCACACCGTCACCACAGGTGTGTCCACCACCGATACGGTCACCTGTTTAAGCGGGATAAAACCGAACAAATTTAGTTCGGCACGGTATTCGCCGAGTGCAGCGTGACCGTTCACAAGAGAAGTCTGTTCACTCACAGCCGCCGACGCACGCACCGACAAATGTTCGCCGACCTCCACCGTTTCCCCTTTGGTGACAGTATACGTATCAGACAAACCATACGTCGCATAACCGACCGCGCCCATCACGCCCACGCATCCGATCACCAACGCGCCGTACAGCAGTTGTATGATCTTACGCATACCAAATCCCCCTTTGCGAAATTTTCATTGTGTAACAACAGTATTTTTCGCAAAAGAGAGCGGCATACCGTGGTAAAAAACGGGACAAAAAAACGACCGTCACCACAAGGTGACAGCCGCTGTGCATATTATGGAAACGATCAGAATTCGACCTTCATCGCGTTCTTTTTAAGCGAAAGACGATCCTCCAACAAGCGATAAATCGCGTGCAAACGCTTCTCCTCACGATACAGCAACACCAAAGCCGCCGCAACAACCGCCACTGCAACCAATAGGATCGGTAAAATCTTTTTCATCGTCGATCGTCCTTTCTGTATGTATTCGTTATTTATATTATATGGCGAAACGCGTCGTATTGTCAACCAAAATCGACCATTTCGCTGTAAATTGGTTCGTTTTTTCATTTCGTGTTAACAATATGTTCATATACGTTTGCTACAATATTCTCGCAAAGCGAAAACCGGAAAGGATGCAACTGTATGCTGCAACTCAACAATATTGTAAAAACATACCTGAGCGGCGAGAATTCTCTCACCGCTCTTAAGGGCGTGACTGTGGCGTTTCGTCACAGTGAATTCGTGTCCATCCTCGGACAGTCAGGCTGTGGTAAGACCACGCTGCTCAACATCATCGGCGGTCTTGACCAGTGCACTGACGGCGACCTCATCATCAACGGCGTATCCACTCGTCGCTACAAGGCACGCGACTGGGACACATACCGTAATCACACCATTGGCTTTGTGTTCCAGAGCTATAATCTCATCCCCCACCAGACGGTGCTGCAAAATGTCGAGCTGGCACTGACCCTATCGGGCGTGAAAAAGTCGGAACGTCGCCGCCGTGCAAAACAAGCCCTTGAGCAGGTTGGTCTGGGGGATCAGCTGCGTAAAAAGCCGAGTGAGATGTCAGGCGGACAGATGCAGCGTGTCGCCATCGCGCGCGCACTGGTCAACAACCCCGATATTATCCTCGCCGACGAGCCGACGGGCGCACTCGACACCGAAACAAGCGTACAGGTGATGGACATTCTGCGAGAGGTCGCGAAGGATCGCCTCGTCATTATGGTCACGCATAACCCCGATCTTGCGAATGAGTATTCCACCCGCATCATCCGTATGCTGGACGGCAAGATCACGGGCGATTCCAACCCGCTGTCCGACGAGGAAATTGCCGCCGAGCACGCGGCGGAAAAAACGAGAGCAGAAGAAGAGAAAAAGAAAAAGCGTCCTTCGATGTCCTTCTTTACTTCTTTCGGATTATCGCTCAAAAACTTGATTACGAAAAAAGGACGCACCGCCCTGACGGGTTTCGCGGGCAGTATCGGCATCATCGGTATCG
>JAZOCG010000080.1:0-16356 GCA_045596345.1 Acutalibacteraceae bacterium | reverse complement strand
GCTCCTCCATCGATACCTCCAAAGCGATCGGCATCATCATCGCAAACCCCGAATTCGAAGACGTCCGCTCCCTTGAAGGCGTTGCTCCCACCAAGAATCCCACCGTTCCGATCATCGCAGTTCCCACCACCGCCGGCACCGCTGCCGAAGTTACCATCAACTATGTCATAGGATATCCGCGTGGAAATTTGTTCCAAGTGCCATCCGTTCTTCACCGGTAAGCAGAAGCTCAACGATGCAGGCGGCCGTGTTGATCGCTTTAATAAGCGTTTCGGTCTGTCCGGCGAGAAATAAGTTTTGGCTTAATTGGCAGTGCAATAGTTGCACTGCCTTTTCTCGTTTTTACGAAGGGAGGTTTCCTATGTCTATGCAAGAATATCGGACCATCGCCAAGGCGGCGGTGGATGAGTTCACCGAGAAGCGATCCCGTTTCATCGGCGCGATTAAGCCTGTCACCACCGAAGAGGAAGCGCAGGAGTTCATCCGCGCGCGCAGTAAAGAGATGTGGGATGCCAAACATAATGTGTATGCGTATGTGCTGTCCCACGGCGGCGTATGCCGATTCTCGGACGACGGTGAGCCGCAGGGCACAGCGGGTATCCCCACGCTGGATGTTCTGCGTAAGGAAAACTTAACCGACTGCGTTGTGGTGGTGACGCGCTATTTCGGCGGCATTCTGCTCGGCGGCGGTGGATTGGTGCGCGCCTATTCCCACGCGACTAAGCTGGCGGTGGATGCCGCGGGAATCGTGCAGATGTGCCCGTGTATGCAGGGGGAGATCACCTGCGACTACGCGCAGTATGGCTGGGTGCCAGCCATGATCGCCGCGGCGGAGGGAACGGTCACCGACACCCGCTTTGCGGATACGGTGACGGTATGCTTTTCTCTGCCGATCGAGAAGAAGGGTGCTTTGCAAGCGGAATTGACCGAGCGAAGCGCGGGTCGCTTGACGATTAACGAGATCGGCATCGGGTACGAGCCGCGCGCGGTGAAATAATTTCGGAAAACAAGAGAGATTTTTCGATTTTTTGCAGGATTTTACCGATTTTCTGCGTATAACGGAATATACTACACAAATTAGGTGGTGCGGATATGGGGAATAAGATCATTCCTTGGGAAGAGACCGAGCGGCAGATCTTGTCGCCGCGCGCGGCATTTTCCGCCGACAGCCGTGGACGTGAGCGGGCAGAGGAACCTTGTCCGTACCGCACGGCCTATCAGCGGGATCGTGACCGCGTATTGCATTGTAAGTCTTTTCGCCGTCTTAAGCATAAGACACAGGTGTTTTTGGCACCTGAAGGCGACCATTACCGCACTCGTTTGACCCACACGCTGGAGGTGGCGCAGATCGCGCGCACCATCGCGCGTGCGTTGCGGCTTAACGAGGATCTCACCGAGGCGATCGCACTCGCGCACGATCTGGGGCATACCCCCTTCGGTCATGCGGGGGAGCGCAGCCTGAATACGCTGATGCCCAACGGCTTTCGTCACTATGAGCAGAGCGTGCGTGTGGTCGAGAAATTGGAGAACACCGGGAAGGGGCTCAACCTCACCTGGGAGGTGCGCGACGGTATTCTCTGCCACACCAAGGGGCAGATCGCCGCAACGCTGGAGGGACAGATCGTGCGTTGGGCGGATCGCATTGCGTATGTTAATCACGATATGGATGACGCCATCCGTGCAGGTGTTTTGAGCGAAGAGGATATTCCGCCGGAGATTCATCTGAACGTCGGTGACCGCCATACGGCGCGCATCGACACGCTTGTCTCCGCCATGATCGCGGGCAGCGGCGATACCATCGCGATGGCGGATGATATTGAGCCGTATTTCTTACAGCTGCACGATTTTATGTATGCGAATCTTTACCTTAACTCCAAAGCCAAGAGCGAGGAGGGGAAGGTGGACGGCATTATCTCGCGGTTGTTTGATTATTACATCAAAAATCCTGACCGTTTACCCGATGAATACGCAATCATCCGTGAGCGCGACGGCATCGAGCAGGCGGTGTGTGACTATATCGCGGGTATGACGGATAATTTTGCGCTACAGACTTACCACGAATTGTACGTGCCTCGCGGCTGGTCCGTGGTGCTGTAATAAGGAAGATTAAATGAAAGGGGGGAGACCGATGGCACTACCCGAAAGTTTTTTACAAGAGTTGATTGCAAAAAATGATATTGAGAGCGTGGTGTCCGGCTACGTCTCCCTTAAGCGGCGGGGACGTAATCTTGTCGGGCTTTGCCCCTTCCACGGGGAGAAGACGGCATCCTTTAACCTATATCCCGAAACATCGTCCTTCTACTGCTTCGGCTGTCAGGCGGGCGGTGACGTGATCACTTTCATTAAGAGGATCGAAAACCTCGATTATATGGATGCGGTGCGGTTTCTTGCGGAACGCTCGGGGATGAAACTGCCCGAGTATACGAAAGAAAATGACGCCTCATCCCGTCTGCGGATGCGGATATTGGAGGCGAACCGCGAGGCGGCACGCCTATTCCATCAGGCGTTGTACAGCCCTGAGGGGAGAGAAGCACTCGACTATTTCCACCGCCGTGGTTACACAGATGCGACCATCAAGCATTTCGGGCTCGGCTTTGCGCCGCCCGGTTGGGATTTCCTGCTCAAGGGATTGGGCGCGAAGGGCTTCCATCGCGAGGAACTGATTGCCGCGTTTTTGGCGGCAAAGGGGCGCAACGGCGGTGCGTATGACGTATTTCGCAACCGCGTGATCATTCCCATTATCGATATTCGCGGCAACGTTGTCGGCTTCGGAGGGCGCGTGCTGGATGATACGAAGCCTAAATATATCAACACCGAAAATACCCTTGCCTACGTCAAGAGCCGTAACCTGTTCGCGCTCAATTTCGCGAAGAATGCGGGACGGGAACTCAATCTTTGCGAGGGGTATATGGACGTCATCGCGATGCATCAGGCGGGTTTCACCAACACGGTGGCGGCACTCGGCACGGCGTTCCCCGACGAGCAGATCCAGCTTATCGCCCGCTATGCTGACCGCATCAACCTGATCTTCGATGCCGACGGTGCGGGACAGAAGGCAACGCGCAAGGCGATCGACAACCTGCGTAAGACCGGTCTTGACGTGCGGGTGGTCACCATCCCCGACGGAAAAGATCCCGACGAATTTATCAAGAAAAACGGCGCAGAGGCGTTCAAACTGTTGCTTGAACGCTCGGCAAACGCCATTGAATACCGTCTGCTGGAGATCGGGCGCACGAATGACATTCATACTCCAAACGGTAAGGTTGGGTATATGAAAGAAGCGGTCGGTCTGCTCGCGCGGCTGGATAGTCCCGTTGAGCGGGATGTCTATGCGGGACGGCTGAGTGACCTGCTCGGTGTGTCCAAGGACGCGATCTTGCAGGAGATACAAAACCACCGTCGCCGTCAACAGAGGACCGCTGAACGACAGCAGTTGACGACGCTCCTGCGACAGGAGACGAAAGAACTTCGTAAGGTCAACCCCCAGGTGGACAAGTTCCCACGGGCGGCATCGGCAGAGGAGAGCCTGCTCGGCACGCTGATTCTGCACCCCGATTATATTCCGCAGGCGCAAAAGGAGCTGCCCGCCGAGATGATGCTCACCGATTTTAACCGTGAGCTATACAGCCGTCTGCTCGAGCGTCATAAGCAAGGGCTGATGGTGGAGCTGGCGTTCCTGTCGGCGGATTATGATGAGCAAGGGATGGCGTATATCTCCCGTATGGTCAAGGATGCCAAAGACCGTGTGGCGGAGGATGTCACTTCCTATACCGCGATCATTCGCCAAGAGTACGCACTTAAGGATATGGCGGATCCGTCGTCGGCATCGGACGAGTCGATACAAAAAATGTTGGAAACTCTGCGAGCACGTAAGCAGTAAAAGAAAGGATTGAACAATATGGCGAAGAAGGACACAACACCGCAGGAAGAGATCCTCGTTGACGAGGTCGAGCGCGAAAAAGAGGTGCTCGAAAACGACGAGACGGAAGACGGCTTTGAGCAGATCGCCAAGAAGGATAAGAACACCCAGCTCAACGATCTCGTCGAACTGGGTCGCTCGAAGGGCAAGATCACCGCGCAGGAAATTATGGACGCGATGGAGCACTTCGATTTTGATCCCGAGCAGATGGACAAGCTGTATGAGATGCTTGAGGCGAATAACATTCAGGTCGTGGATGACTTTGTGAATGTGTCGCTTGAGGAGTTGGATCTCAATCTTGAAAACGCTGAGCCGGAGGAGCAAGAAGAGGCCGCGCCCGCCGAAACGGTCACCATTGACGATCCTGTTAAGGTGTATCTTAAAGAGATCGGTCGTGTACCTCTGCTCACCCCCGAGGAGGAGACGGCTCTGGCGATGCGCATTATCGACGGCGACGTGCGTGCAAAGCAGCGTCTGTCCGAGGCAAACCTGCGTCTGGTGGTCAGCATTGCAAAACGCTATGTCGGTCGCGGTATGCAGTTCCTGGATCTGATACAAGAGGGTAACCTCGGTCTGATCAAGGCGGTCGAGAAATTCGACTATACCAAGGGCTTTAAATTCTCGACTTATGCGACGTGGTGGATCCGTCAGGCGATCACCCGTGCGATCGCCGATCAGGCGCGTACCATCCGTATTCCTGTGCATATGGTGGAGACCATCAATAAGGTTAAAAAGGTGTCCAGCCAGCTGTTACACAAGAACGGTCATGAGCCGACCGCGGAGGAGATCGCGGAAGAACTCACAATGCCCGTGGATAAGGTGCGTGAGATCATGCGTGTGGCACAGGAACCTGTGTCGCTCGAAACCCCCATCGGTGAGGAAGAGGACAGCCATCTCGGCGACTTTATCCCCGATGATGATGCGCCCGCTCCGGCGGATGCTGCCTCCCACGCCCTGCTTAAAGAACAGCTCGAGGAAGTGCTCGGCTCGCTGACCGAGCGAGAGGCAAAGGTGCTTCGCTTGCGCTTTGGTCTTGAGGACGGCCGCCCCCGCACGCTGGAGGAGGTCGGCAAGGAGTTTGATGTTACCCGTGAGCGTATCCGCCAGATCGGGGCGAAGGCGTTACGTAAATTGCGTCATCCGAGCCGCAGCAAGAAATTAAAGGATTTCTTGGATTAAATGAAAAAGGACAGCCGCAAGGCTGTCCTTTTTTTGGCTTATTTCGGCTGTAAGATAAGGACCGGCATGTGTGGGCGATTACTCACCCGCCACGGAATCGAGCTGTTACCAAGCCCGCGGCTGACCACCATCGTGGTGTTGTCTGCTCGGTATACGCCGCCGGTATAAGTCGGGAAAAAGCCCTGCCCCGGCGCGTACAGTGCCCGAGAACCGACCCGTATTTGCCCGCCGTGGGCGTGTCCACAGATCACCAAATTCCATCGCGCACAGCGATAATAATCGAAATAATCCGGTTTGTGGGCGATAACAATGGTGGGCTGGTGTTGGGCGTTCAGCGGTTTTGGTCGCTTATGTCCCATACCAAAGAGGCGGATCGTTTGCCCACCTACTGTCCAATCGGCAAAGCTGTCATGGAGATAGCATACACCGTTGCGGGTGAGGATCTCCGCATAGCGTTGCTCGCGACCGAGGCGTTGCTCGTGGTTGCCGGATACCGCAAAGCAGGGGGCGATCTTGCTCAGGGCATTGGCTAATTTGGCGAGCCGCGTTTCATCAAAATAGGTATAGCTGTTTGTCAGATCGCCCGGCAGGAAGATCGCGTTTGGTTTCTGCTGTGCGACCAGGTCGACCAACTCGGAGATGGAGAGTAATGCGTCGGGGAAGTGCACGTCGGCAACGATTGCCACGCGCGCGCCGTGAAAGGCGGCGGGCAACCGAGGACAGGCGATCGGAATTTCTTCGATCTGCACGGTCTGATCGGTTCTGTCTAACACCATCAGGTGGTGCAACAAGCGTTTGGCGGGCTTAGGCTTACGCATCATATATCTCGTCCTCCTCTCGACAAAAAATACAGTTTACCATATCATATCACACAAAACCCCAAAATAAAAGAGGGTTGTACAATATTTTCCGCAAATCGTAGTTGACAGTCTAGTAATAAAATAATATAATAAATATAACTGGCATTGTATCTTTTGATAATGCTTGGCAAACAAAAGATACAATATGAACGGAAAATGAACAGAAAAGAGGATATTATGCAAGAGTTGGATATTCGTGCGATTTTTTTCGCATTACTGAGCAAAATTAAATGGATTATTCTTTCCACTGTTGTTTTGGCGATCGCACTTGGCGTGCATGCGAAGTTCTTTATTGACAGCACGTACCGTTCTGAGGTGCAGATGTATGTCAGTAACTATACCGACCTTGCAAACGCTCCCGGTGCATCGACGAGCGGTCTGTCAGCCTCTCAGCTGTTGGTCAATGAATACATCGTTATTCTCAAGCACGATGAAGTGGCGGGCAAGGTTGCTGCGCAGCTGCGCGAACAGGGCGAGGGTTTTGTGCTGACCAACGGTGCTATTAAAAGTGCGGTTGCGATGTCCTCGGTCGATGAGACGGCGATGCTTAAGATTACGGCTACCACCACCGATCCGGAACTGTCAAAGGCGATCTGCGATGCGTATGCGGCTGTTGCGCCTGACCTGCTGAAGGTCAAGATGCAAATGGGTACCATCACACCGATGGGAGATGAGGCCAAGGTGGGCACCAAGGTCGGCCCGAATGTACTTAAAAAGGCTTTCGTTGGCGGTGCTCTCGGTTTTGTGATCGCATGCGCGGTTGTGTTGGTGCTGTATATGTTGGATAACACCGTTACCGGCGAGCGCGAAATTAAGCGTCGCCTGAATGTGACGGTACTTGGCGAGGTTCCCAACCTGCAACCCGAAAAGAAAGGAGCGAAGAAGAATGGCACAGGAAAATAACACCCACATTCCCGGTAAGAGTGGTTATTCTAATCGCAACGTCGCGTTTCGCGTGGCGGAAGCGTATAAAATGATTCGCACGAACCTGCTGTTTACGCTGGCAAATGCCGACAGTAAGGTTGTGGTGTTTTCCAGTGCTGAGCCCAGTGCCGGTAAATCCACTCTTTGTTCTAATCTCGCCATTGTGATGGCTCAGACCGGCGCGAAGGTGTTGCTCATCGATGCCGATATGCGTAAGCCTGTACAGCATCGCAACTTCCGTGTGAGTAAGACGATGGGTCTGTCTAAGATCCTTGGTAATCTGAACTCGCTTGATGAGTGCATACAACGGGAAATCGTGGCGAATTTGGATCTGATCCCTTCGGGCTCCATCCCGCCCAACCCGTCCGAACTGCTCGGCTCTGATCGAATGAAGAAGCTGCTCGAACAGGTCGAAGAAAAGTACGATTATGTCTTTATCGATTCTCCGCCGCTCGGTGTGGTTGCGGATGCGTTGGTTATTGCTCCGCGGTCTGCCGGCGTCGTGTTGGTTGCCCGTCAAAAGCAGACGACCTACGATGAACTTGATGAATGTATTTCCGCCATTAAGCAGATCGATGCGACAATGCTTGGTGTGGTGGTGACGGACGTGCGTTCCGATTCTGCCGGCTATATGCGGTATGATAACAAGCAATATTATCGCTCGTATAACTACGAATACGGACGCCGTGCAAAGAGCGATGATTGATTTTCAC
Organism: Acutalibacteraceae bacterium; assembly: GCA_045596345.1. GTDB lineage: Bacteria > Bacillota > Clostridia > Oscillospirales > Acutalibacteraceae > UBA5905. The sequence goes on along the minus strand of JAZOCG010000080.1, from coordinate 8,761 downwards.
AGTCATTGTCTTCCGGCTATGGACGACGGAGCGGTCGATGCATCAGAATCGGCGGCAATGCTTGCGGCATCGGCAGAACAAGGTGTCAACACCGTGGTGGCGACACCGCATTATTATCGTAGTGAAGAGACGGTTGCCTCATTTTTGGCACGGCGTGAGGTTGCTGCTCGGCAGATGGTAGAGTGTGTTCCTGCAGGAATGAGTGTTCTGCTTGGTGCAGAGGTGCTGTTGCAAAAAGGATTGTCGACCGGCGATCTTCGTCCTTTATGTATTGAAGGAACGAAGAGAATTTTGATTGAACTTCCGTTTATGTCGCCTGAGGAATGGATCTTCGAGGAGCTAGAGAATATCGCATTGGCGCAGCGGTTGGATGTCATCTTGGCGCACGTCGATCGGTATATGCCGTGGTATTCTGTTAAGAAGATGGCGGCTATGATGGACTTCCCCAATCTTTCGGTGCAGTTGAATGCCGAGGCTTTTCGTAATGCGCGCACGCGTCGTGCATTACGGCGTTGGTTGCCGCAGCCTGGGTTGTTGATCCTTGGCTCGGATATGCATCACATCGATACACGAAAGCCAAATTTGGGTCAAGCCTATGGAAAACTGAAACGATCGATCCGCGGTCGTCGCTTGCTTGATCAAATCGAACAAGACGGCGAGACAATACTAAGCCCCCCGCAAAACGATATATTTATGGAGGGATTATTTTGAGTAAAGAATTCTACCACAAGCATAAGGGCTGGACGCACGCGCGTCGCGGTCTGCTTTTGTTGGTCGATATCTTGATCATCTCGGTTATGTTTGTTATTTCCTGGCTGTTGTTCCGTCAACGCTTTCATTTGCCGAGCGAAATCTATCTGCTGCATTGGGCGACGGTCATTGTCAGCTGCGGTCTGTTTTTGGTGCTGTTTCGTTGCTATGACAGCCTGTGGCGTTATGCCGATGGAAAAGAATATTTGATGCAGTTTTTGGCGATGTCCTGCGGGTATGTTCTGTATTTCGTGATTGACAGTTATGTTATCCCGAAGGACTCGCATTATTCCGGTCGCTTTATGCTGTTTGCGGTACTGATGGCGTTGGTCGGTATGTGGCTGTTCCGCTTTGCTTATCGGTATGTGCGTCAGATGGTGATGTTGCGTGCGTATAAAGAGCGGCAGGCGACCGACATCGTCATTGTCGGCGCGGGCGACGCCGGCGTTGCATTAGCTGATGAGATCCTGCGCAGCAAGAACTCGCATAGCCGTATTTTCGGCTTTTTCGACGATAATATGATGAAGCATAGCTCGGTCATTCACGGTATTCCTGTGCTTGGCAGCATCGATCAGATCCCTATGCTATTGGATGGCACGCAGGTGAAAGAGATCGTTGTGGCGATCCCGACATTGGATGACGATGCCCGTCGGCGTGTGCTCCATATATGTAGTCAAACCAAGTGTCGCGTGCGTATTCTGCCGCAGTTCAGCGAGTTGCTGGAACAGAATGCCCCCAGCTTGTGGGGCGCGATCCGCGACGTATCGCCGGAGGATCTGCTTGGTCGTGAAGCGGTGTACTTTGATAATCAAGACATCTATGATTTCCTCACCAATAAAGTGGTGATGGTCACCGGTGGCGGTGGATCGATCGGCTCGGAGCTTTGCCGTCAGATCGCGACACATAATCCCGCGCGTTTGATTATCGTAGACATATATGAAAATAATGCCTATGAGATTCAACAGGAACTTCGCCGCGAGCACCCCGAGTTGGATCTGTGTATCGAGATCGCGTCGGTACGTGATGTGGATAAGATCAACTACCTCTTCCGTAAATACCGTCCGCAAATCGTGTTCCATGCCGCGGCGCACAAGCATGTGCCGCTGATGGAAGACTGTCCTGAAGAAGCGATCAAAAACAATGTCTTTGGTACATACAATGTCGCGCAGGCGGCGAATGTTTACGGCGCAGATAAATTCATTCTCATCTCGACGGACAAGGCGGTTAATCCCACTAACGTGATGGGCGCGAGTAAGCGTCTGTGCGAGATGATTATGCAGAGTATGCAGGATAGCGTGAAGACGACGTATGTAGCTGTCCGTTTTGGCAATGTGCTCGGATCAAACGGCTCGGTGATCCCGCTGTTTAAACAACAGCTTGCACACGGCGGTCCGATCACGGTGACTGACCGCCGCATTATTCGCTATTTTATGACCATCCCCGAGGCCGCTCAGCTCGTTATGCAGGCGGGTGCTATCGCTGACCGCTCGCAGGTGTTTGTGCTGGATATGGGTGAGCCTGTAAAGATTCTGTCGCTGGCGGAGAACCTGGTGCGTCTGGCGGGGTATACACCCTATCAGGATATTGACATTGTCGAGACGGGTCTGCGCCCCGGCGAAAAGTTGTATGAAGAGTTGCTCATGAAAAATGACAACCTGACCGCGACAAAGAATCATAAGATCTTTATCGAACAGCAGGAATGCATCTCGCATCAAGAGATGCAGGAGAAACTGCGGCTTTTGCGCGAAGCACTTGCGTTGGAAAACCCCGAAGAGGTCGTGCGTGTGATGCACGAGATCGTCCCGACCTTCAAACGTCCGGAAGAGGTCAACGCACAAGTGAGCAAAGAACCGGTAACGGTATGATAAAAAGAGCTGCCGACAGGCAGCTCTTTTTGCCGATAGAAAATTGATTCGACGGAATTTTCTGTTGAGTCTATGGAAAATGTATGCTATAATAAAATTGTGCTAATAGATGGGAGGCGCTTAAAATGACAATTGAAGACAAATACACCCTGTGGTTGGAGAAGGCGACGGAGGATATTGACCTGACAGCGGAGCTGACTGCTGTGGCAAACGATCCCGATGCGATCCGCGATCGATTCTATCAGGAATTGGCATTTGGCACGGGCGGTCTGCGCGGCGTGATCGGTGCGGGCGAAAACCGTATGAATGTCTACACTGTTCGCAAAGCGACGCAGGGTCTGGCTAACTACCTTAAGGCGCATTATTCGTCGGCGTCTGTGGCGATCTCGTTTGACTCCCGTATAAAATCGGATTATTTCGCCGAGGAAGCGGCGCGCGTGTTGGCGGGCAACGGCATCACGGTTTATTTGTTCCCGCAATTGGAACCCACTCCCGTGCTGTCTTATGCTGTGCGGTATTATGCCTGCCAGGCGGGTATTATGGTGACGGCGAGCCACAATCCGGCGAAATACAACGGCTATAAATGTTACGGCGCGGACGGCTGTCAGATGACCGATGCGGACGCGAATGAGGTTACCGAATATATTCGTGCGCTGGATATATTCGAGGATGTCACGGTTGCAAACTTCGATGAGGCGGTTTCCAATGGACGAATCCGCTTTATCGGTGATGAGTTGTTGGAGTCTTACCTCGGCAAGGTGATGGAACAGCAGGTCAACCCCGGCGTTTGTGCCGAAGCGGGGCTTAAGGTGATATACACTCCGCTCAACGGCACGGGCAACATCCCCGTGCGGGAGGTTCTGCGCCGTATCGGCGTGGAAAATGTGCAGGTCGTGCCTGAACAGGAACTGCCGGATGGCAATTTCCCCACCGCTCCCTATCCGAACCCCGAGATCCGCGAGGCTTTCGGTTGCGCGCTGGCGATGGCGGAAAAGGAATGCCCCGATCTGTTGCTTGCAACCGACCCTGACAGTGATCGCGTCGGCATTGCGGTGCGCGATGCTAACGGGTATACGTTGATGTCGGGTAATGAGGTCGGCTGTCTGTTACTCGATTATATTCTCGCCTGCCGTTCTGCGGCGGGTACGCTGCCGAAGGATCCCGTGGTCATCAAGACCATCGTGACCAGCAATATGGTGGCGAAGATCGCACAGAAATATGGCTGTGAATTACGCGATCTGCTGACCGGCTTTAAATACATCGGCGAGCAGATCGGTCTGCTCGAGCAGGAGGGTAAACCCGAGCGGTACGTGTTCGGCTTTGAGGAGAGCTACGGCTATCTGGCGGGCTCTTATGTCCGCGATAAAGACGCGGTAGTTGCATCGATGCTCATCGTGGAGATGGCGTCCTATTACCACACCAAAGGCATCACACTGCTTGATCGTATGGCGCAGCTGTATGAGGAATATGGTGTTTACCGCAATTCGCAGGTCAATGTTGCCTTCGAGGGTGAGCAGGGTATGATCGCGATGGGTGAATTGATGGCGAGCTTGCGCTCTACTCCGCCCGCTTCGATCGGCGGCGTGAAGGTGTTGTCGTGTGCGGATTATTTTGAGCGTGTATATACCGATTTCATCGGTGGTGAGACCACGCCGCTGACCTTGCCTCAGTCAAACGTGCTGTCTTATACATTGGAGAACGGCGCGGGCGTGATCTTCCGTCCGTCCGGCACTGAGCCGAAGATCAAGGCCTATATCACCGCGATCGGAAAGGATTTCGATGCTGCACTGGCAATGGAAACCACTCTCCGACAGGCGGCAAGCGATATATTAAACGGTAAATAAAACAACACAAGGGCGTCCGAAACAATGTTTCGGACGCCCAACATATTTTATTATACCACAGATTTATGCAAAGGTGGTAGTAAAAGTTTTTTGGGATTTCTTGGTCATTTTGCGAATAGACATAGGCGAAGAAATCGGCTATACTAAAGACACAGAAAGACAAGAGAAACAAAAACCCATGAAGCAGATGGGAGAAAAGGAGGACTGATTCCGATGATGATCTTAGATGAACCGCCCGTTTCACAGCGCAAAATTGATACAGAAAGGAATGAGTCCAAAGAACAGTTTAACGTAGTAACCAAACAAAATTTTTAAGAAAACGGTGAGTCCCATGCACTGATCAATAGGATCTTCGCCCCAAAAAGGGTAGATAATAAAGTAATTAGTAACAGTGAAATGGTGAGTCCCATGTATTAAAATATCATGAGCGTATATAAGTTCTAATGCGATATTGAACCCCCGACCGAGAGGTCGGGGGTTTTCTTTATCGCACAACTGCCGTCAACAGCATACACAGAAGGACACCGATTGCCGTGGGCAGGACGGCGGCGAACAGCGTCCATTTCACACTGCCGCATTCCTTGTGTATGGTAAGCAGGGTAGTGGAGCAGGGCCAATGAAACAACGAAAAGAGCACGGTGCAGGCGGCGGTGAGCGGTGTCCAGCCGTTTTCCGTTAAAATGTCTCGCAGCTGTGTCAAGTCGCCGATGTCGGTTAAACTGCCTTTAGCGAGATACGCCATCAGTATGATGGGGATGACGATCTCGTTGGCGGGAAAACCAAGGATGAACGCGATCAATATGACACCGTCCAAGCCCATTAGCCGCGCGAATGGGTCGAGAAAATCGGCGCAGTGGGTGAGTAGGGTGGCATCGGCGACGGTGATATTTGCCAGGCACCATAGAATCAGCCCCGCGGGTGCCGCAACAGCTGCCGCGCGCCCCAAAACAAATAGCGTGCGATCCAATATTGAGCGCAGGATCACTTGACCGATCTGCGGGCGTCGATACGGCGGTAGTTCAAGCGTAAAGGCAGAAACCTTGCCACGCAGAAGCGTGCCGGATAATACCCAGGTGGTGGCAAAGGTAACCAATACGCCGAGAAGGATGACCGCCGTCAGCAAAGCGGCGGCGACCAGAGATGAGCCGCCTGCCGTGCCGACAAAGAAGACGGTCAACAAGGTCAGCAGGGTGGGGAATCGCCCGTTGCAGGGAACAAAGCTGTTGGTCAGTGTGGCGAGCAGGCGTTCTCGCGGCGAATCAATAATACGGCATCCGACGACCCCTGCGGCATTACAGCCGAATCCCATACACATCGTTAGTGCCTGTTTGCCACAGGCATGACAGCGACTGAACGGGCGGTCGAGATTATAAGCGATACGGGGCAGATACCCGATGTCCTCCAACAACGTGAACAGTGGGAAGAAAATCGCCATCGGTGGTAGCATAACCGACACAACCCATGCCAGCGTACGGTACACGCCGAGGACCAGCATATCATGCAACCATAGAGGTGCGTGGAGATGGATAAATAGCTCGCTCAATCGATCTTGTACCCAGAACAATCCGTCAGCTAATAGCTGTGATGGGATATTTGCCCCTTTGATCGTTAGCCAAAAGACCAGCATCAACAGCAAAATCATAGCCGGATAGCCGAATAAGCGGCCGGTAAGAATACGATCGGCACGACGATCGGTGTCGGCGTATATAGTTTTATTGTAAAGCACACAACCTTTACATATTGTTTGCGCCTGGGAAACAAGACTGCTGACGATGTTGTCACGTATTTTCTCTCCGTGTAAGCCTTTTCTTGCCAGTATAACGCGTTGTTCCGCCAGTGTCGGGGCAATTCTTTCGTCGGTTGTCAGGTCAGATCCTATGATCGCGCGGATCGCTGACAGGATAGAGGTATCTCGCTCCAGTAAGCGCAATGCCAACCATCGGAGATTGAGTGTATCGCCGACGCGTTCTTCGAGTATCGGTGACAAGACACGGATCGCATCCTCGATCTCAGGCGCATAGACGGTGGTGATCGGTGGGGGAACTGCTTGGCTGTCCAGTTCATCCAGTCGATTAAGTAGGCTTTTGATGGTGTGTTTTTTGTGCGCGATCGTGGCGACGACGGGGACGCCCAAACGTTGTTCCAAAAGGGTGGTGTCCACGGTGATATGTTTTCGTTTGGCTTCGTCGATAAGATTGACACAGACGATGACCGGCACGCCGACTTCGATTACTTGTAGCACCAGATTGAGGTTGCGCTCAAGGCAGGTGGCATCGCATACGACCACGACGGCATCAGGGTTGCCAAAACAGATGAAATCCCGCGCGACTTCCTCTTCGGCGGAGTGTGCCATAAGTGAATAGGTGCCGGGGATATCCACCAGCACGTAGTGCCGTTTTTCGGTAGAACAGCCCCCTTGGGCATTGGCGACGGTTTTGCCCGGCCAGTTACCGGTGTGTTGGTTCATTCCCGTGAGTGCGTTAAAGAGCGTGCTCTTGCCGACGTTGGGGTTGCCCGCGAGGGCAATCACCCGCTCGTCTGCCGTGCGCTCGATCGACAGCCCGTTGTCCATTGCGCCGCGACCCGACGCGGCTTTTGTCAGACCCATTGCCGGATCACCCCTTTTCTATCAAAATATCCGCACTGTCGCGGTCACGGATGGCGATGACCGCGCCACGGATGAGATAGGCGGCGGGATCGCCGCCGGGACTGCGTCCGACACATTCCACGGTTGTCCCTTCGATCAGCCCGATGTCCAGTAGTCGCCGCCGCATACCGCCGACAGATTTTAGCGCGATGACCGTGCCGCACTGCCCGATCTTCAGATCGCATAAGCGCATATCATCCCTCCTGTCCATCGTCTTATTTTCAATGTATGCAGTGAGATGTTTTTGCGTGAATAGGGTAAATCAGCCAAAAATGATAAACCGGTATATTTCCTTAACAGCGATCATATACTTGTGCTACACTTTAGCAATATGTAACGGCTCTGTTGTCGGTTATTCGGCAACAGAGCTATGCTTTTTCAAAGGGGAACGATACAATGGAATGGTTTACGGAATTTTTACAGACTGAGGGCGTTTGGATGCTGCGTATTTTTCTCGCGGCACTGCTCGGTGGACTTATCGGCACGGAACGCAGCAGACGGCAAAAGGAGGCGGGTATCCGTACACACGTCATTGTAGCGATCGGCGCGGCACTCGTGATGGTGGTATCGAAATACGGCTTCGTCGACCTGATACCTGCCGGTGTGGATGCGGATCCCACCCGCATTGCGTCCAATATCGTGACAGGAATCGGTTTTCTCGGCGCGGGCGTGATCTTTATTAAGGATGCGTCCATCCGTGGTTTGACCACCGCAGCAGGTCTTTGGTCGACGGCGGCGGTCGGTATGGCGTTGGGCGCGGGAATGTACGCCATCGGTTTTTTTGTCGCGATACTCATCATTTTATTGCAATTTCTGCTGCACAGCACGCTGAACCGACTGGAAGACACCGTGGTTAATCAGGTGCAGATGCGGGTACAGTATTCACCGCAAGTGACCAGGCGTTTACGTCAACAGCTCGCCGCGCATCAGATGCATATTGAGTTTTTTCGTGTTAAAAAAGCTGCCGATAAAATTCTCACCTGTACCTTTGCGGTGCGTATGCCGCGGGAGATGACGTATGACGAGCTTCTTTTCTTACTTGACGAGAACGAGGATGTACTGGAGATCGATATGTAAAGTAAAAAAGAGAGCCAACCGATCACTCGGTTGGCTCTCTTTATGTAAGTGTAAGTAAACAGAGATTAGCAGATGCCCTGTGCCATCATAGCGGTGGCAACCTTTTCGAAGCCGGAGATGTTCGCGCCGGCAACCAGATCGCCTTCCATACCGTACTTCTTCGCAGCATTGAAGGAGTTCCAGTAGATGTTGTACATGATCTGCTTGAGCTTCGCGTCGACTTCTTCCTCGGTCCAGTTGTAGCGCATCGAGTTCTGGCTCATCTCCAGACCGGACACCGACACACCGCCTGCGTTGACTGCCTTAGAGGGAGCGACGATGACGCCGTTGGCTTTCAGGTACGCAACCGCCTCGTTGGTGGTGGGCATATTGGAAACCTCAACGTAGTACTTGACGCCGTTTGCCACGATTTTTTCCGCATCGGGAACGTCGACCTCGTTCTGAGTTGCGCAGGGCATAATGATGTCCGCCTTGGTGCCCCAGGGCTTCTGACCCTCGAAGTAGGGAACACCGAACTTGTCGGCGTAGTCCTTGACCTTGTCGTGACCGGAGGCGCGCATTTCGAGCATGAAGTTGAT
>JAZOCG010000079.1:0-2440 GCA_045596345.1 Acutalibacteraceae bacterium | reverse complement strand
GCGACCCCCCTGTCCTTGCCCCCCCCCGCACGATGACAAAAAAAGCAAAAAAACGCCCGATGCCCGCTGTCCACCGGTCGTTTTTATCTGTAAAGGTTACTTACTATACACCTCAGGCTTCAGCACGCCGACATACGGCAGTGCGCGGTATTTCTCGTCATAATCCAGTCCGTAACCGACCACAAACTCATCGGGAATGACCGCGCCGACGTAGTCCGCCTCGAGATCCACTTCACGTCGCTCGGGCTTATCAAGCAGGGTGCAGGTCTTAACGCTCTTTGCACCCTTAAATTCCAAATAGCGTTTAAGATACGACAACGTACGACCGCTGTCGATGATATCCTCAACGATAAGGATGTCGCACCGCTGAATATCCTTACGCACCAGATCGAGGATGATGTTGATGTTACCCGTCGTTTTGGTGTCCGCACCATAGGACGACACCCGCATAAAGTCGATCTCAAGCGGCAGGGTGATGTGCTTCATCAGATCTCCCATAAACACTACCGAGCCTTTGAGAATGCACAGCAACAGCAGATGCGTATCCTCGCCCGCGTAATCCTCGTCGATCTGTCGACCCAAACCGGTCACGATGCGCTCAATATCCTCCTGCGACAACAGGACTCTCTCAACATCCTTGTGCATATCCGCACCCCCAATAAAAACTATAGTTTCAGTATACCATACGCGCGAAAAAAGTCAATTCTTCCGTAACGATTACTTCAATACTCTCGTTTCGCCTTAATCATCTTGCGCACGTATGCAAAGGTCGCGTCCTCCCCCTCATCGCGCAGCATTGTCAGCCACTTTTCCAGCAGATCTGACGTCTCGGGGTGAATGACACGCCGCGGCTTGCCGCGTTCAAAATACGCCAGCGGGTGCGCGGGAGTGTAGTTATCCTCTTGATAGATCTTGCTCGCCGCCACACGGTCACACAGCATCTCCGCGACGTAGCGAAGCGGCATTTTCACGGGACCGACCGTTTTGGTTTCGGGATTATAATCGGCCCAATACTCAAAATGATGGCGGTTGCGCCCTTTGTGGTGCAACCACGCGATAGAATAGCCGAACAATTCCCGCTCGACCTCGTTGGGACTGCGGGTGCCTTGATAGTATTTCGCTCCCGCCCAAAATTCTGACGGCGAGTACTTCGACAGATCGTGAAACAGCCCCTGAAACCCGATACCCGCCTTGAAACAGTGGCGGATGACCTGATGACGGTGACGGGTAATGGTGCGAAAATGCCTGTAAATGTGCATATCGAATCCCTTTCTCGCTTGAATTATCCACAGGAATATGCTATGATTACTTTTGGCTCTTGTCCGCTACTTTCGGAAGCGTCTGTTCCGCTTGTGCGCGGAAGATATCCGCGATGTCGCGTGTCTGCGACAGCGACACGTAATCATCCTCGGAAATGATCAGATGATCGATCAGCTTAATACCGAGATCCTTGAGCAGTTTCGCAAAGCGGCGGGTCGTTTCAATGTCGGCGTTGGACGGGAACGCGTGCCCGTTGGGGTGGTTATGCGCCATCACGACCATCGTCGCGTTATCCCGCAGTAGCTGCTGTACTGCTCCGCGCATACTGAACTGAGTGGAATTGACACTACCCGTAAACACGCGGGTGGTGTTGAGTACCTTGTAGCGGTTATCCATACTCATCAGCACCACCGACTCGTCCTTTTGCCCGCTGAACCACGGGATCAGATGCTTACCGAACTCGTCAGGCTTATACAGCGGTGTAGTAAACGCGTATTGTTCGCGCTGATAGCGGCGGGCGAGTTGACCGCAAAGGGTGATGAGCGTCGCGATGTGCGGTGTCACGCCATCCACCTTAATGAGATCCTGATAATCCGCCTCCAACACCTTCGTCAGTGAGCCGAAGCTGTTCTCCAGCGTGTGCCCGAGGTCGTTGGTATCGCGATACGGGATAGCGTAATAGAGCAGCATCTCCAGCACCTCGTGCCCGCTGAAATGCGCCAGCCCTTCGTGCAGGAACCGCTCTTTCATCCGCTTTCGGTGTCCCGCGTGGGCATTCTTCTCTTTCGCCTGTGCCATAGCTATCCCTCGCTTTGTCATACTGTTCATCATTTTATCACATATTTCGACCATTGTAAAGGAGTCTTCGTATGAAAACTTCCATCACCGTCAGCCGCAACGACGCGGGTCAGCGACTGGACAAATTCCTCACCAAAACCTACAAAGCGTTGCCGATGACGATGCTGTATAAAGCGATCCGCAAGAAGGACGTGCGCCTCAACGGCAAGCGGTGTGAAGCCGCCGACCGTCTGAACGAGGGGGACGTCATCGGGCTGTTCCTGCCCGATGACGTGCTGACACAAGCACCCCCGACGTACGAATTTATGCACGCGTCCAAAACACTGGATATCGTGTACGAGGATGACCACGTTATGCTGCTCAATAAAAAGGTCGGACTGCT
>JAZOCG010000078.1:0-4200 GCA_045596345.1 Acutalibacteraceae bacterium | reverse complement strand
CGCGGTCACGCGCGCGATCGGGAAGCCGCTCGCCTTAGACGCGAGCGCAGGAGAACGCGATACGCGGGGGGTGACCTCGATGAGGTAATATTCACTGGTATAGGGATTGGGGGCGTACTGCACGTTACAGCCACCCTCGATCTTGAGTTCACGGATGATCTTGATGGCACTGTCGTTAAGCATCTTGAGGTCGTGATCATTCAGCGACAGAATCGGCGCGACGACGATGGAGTCGCCGGTATGCACGCCGACGGGGTCGACGTTTTCCATTCCGCAGATGGTGATGGCGTTGTCTGCGGAGTCGCGCATCACTTCAAACTCGATTTCCTTATAGCCCTTGACAGACTTTTCGATCAGTACCTGGTGCACAGGGGACAGCTTGAACGCATTCGCGCCGATCTCGTTGAGGTCATCCTCGTTATACGCAAAGCCGCCGCCCGTACCGCCGAGAGTGAACGCGGGACGAAGCACGACGGGATAACCGATGCGTGCCGCCGCCTCACGCGCCTCTTCGAGGCTGTAGGTGATCTCGGACGGAATAACCGGCTCACCGATGGACTGGCACATCTCCTTGAACATCTCGCGGTCCTCGGCGCGCTCGATGGACTCACTGCTCGTACCGAGCAGCTCCACGCCGCATTCTTTGAGAATACCCTTCTTTTCGAGCTGCATTGCGAGGTTGAGTCCCGTCTGTCCGCCGATGCCGGGGACGATGGCGTCGGGACGCTCATAGCGCAGGATCTTCGCAATATATTCGAGGGTCAGCGGCTCCATATACACCTTGTCCGCGATGGACGTGTCGGTCATAATGGTCGCGGGGTTGGAGTTGCACAGCACCACCTCGTAGCCCTCTTCCTTGAGTGCCAAGCACGCCTGCGTACCCGCATAGTCAAACTCCGCCGCCTGACCGATAACGATCGGACCCGAGCCGATGATCATAATCTTCTTCAAATCTGTTCTCTTAGCCATACTGTTTTCCTCCTACTATATTACAAAGAATACACAATGTTGCCGTTATGGACCGTCATTAAGCATCGTCCGTAGACTTCCCACCCTGCGAAGGGGGTTGCCCGTCCCATCGTGAGGAATTCCTCGGGGTTGACGGTGGTGGGGGTTGCTATCTCAAACACGGTGAAATCATCACCCGTGTCGATGCCAAAGCGTTTCTTGGGGTTCGTGCTCATCAGCTCGATAAGCTTGTCCAGCGTGATGATCCCCGTTTTAACCAATTTAGTATATACCACGGGAAACGCGGTCTCCAAACCAACGACCCCCATCGCGCTCTTTTCCAGTCCCCGCGCCTTTTCCTCGGCACTGTGCGGGGCGTGGTCGGTGGCGATCATATCGATCGTGCCGTCCTTGATGCCCTCGATCAGAGCGTCGCGGTCTTCGCGACTGCGCAGGGGCGGGTTCATCTTAAACCGTCCGTCCTCCTGCAGATCCTCGTCGCACATCGTCAGATAGTGCGGACCGGTCTCGCAGGTGACATCCACGCCCTCGGCTTTCGCCCGTCGGATGAGGTCGACGCTCTCCTTGGTCGAGATGTGGCAGACGTGATAGGCACACCCGATCTCTTTCGCCAGGCGCAGATCGCGGGCGATCTGTCCCCACTCGCTCTCACTGCAGATGCCGCGGTGTCCGTGAGCGGCGGCGTACGCGCCGTCGTGGATATACCCGCCGCGCAGCAGGTCGTTTACCTCACAATGCGCAGCAACGATCTTGCCGAGGCGTTTCGCCTCGGTCATCACGCGGCGCATCATCTCGTCATTCTGTACCCCGCGTCCGTCGTCCGAGAAAGCGCATACCTTATCCGCCATCCCGTCAATATCCGCAAGGGTCTCCCCTCGCTCGCCGACGGTAATCGCACCGTACGGAACGACGCGGATACAAGCATCTTTGTCGATGGCATCGAGTTGCACCTGCAAATGCTCGGTGCTGTCGGGAACAGGGTCAAGGTTCGGCATCGTGCACACTGCGGTGTAGCCCCCGCGTGCCGCCGCACGCGACCCGCTCGCCATCGTTTCTTTATACAAAAAGCCCGGCTCTCGGAAATGCACGTGCACATCACAAAGGCCGGGTAAAATGACAATTGAATTGGGAGAATGGGGCAATAAGCCCTTGTCAGCCAAAATGGCCAGAGCCTGTTCACGGGTGATCTTCTGCATCGTCATTCTCTCCTCTCTCATTCCGTATAGATGTATACGCCCGCCTCGTGTTCGGCGTCGCCGAACAGCACACGGACGGTCTCGTTCTTAGCGGTCGGCACGTTCTTGCCGACGTAGTCGGGGCGCAAAGGTAGTTCGCGGTGACCGCGATCGATGAGTGCCACAAACTGCACCGCACGGGGACGACCAAAGGTGAATACCGTCTCCAGTGCCGCGCGGGCGGTGCGACCGGTATACAGCACGTCATCGACGATGATCACCGTCTTGTCCTGTATCGGGCAAGGGATATCGCTCTGTCCGGCGTTAGCGCGCTTGTCCTCGTCGGTGAGGTCGTCGCGGTGGATGGTGACGTCCAGTTCACCGAGCGGTACGCGCACGTCAAAAAACCGCTCGATCTGCTCACACAGCATCGTCGCCAGCGGCACACCACGGCGTTTCACACCGAAGATGCAAACGTCAGACAACCCTTGGTTGCGCTCGGCGATCTCGTGCGCAATGCGCCCGACGGCACGGCTCATCGCCATCCCGTCCATAATTCTGGTTTTCGGTGTCAAGTGAACACCTCCATAAAACGAAAAAAGATCTTGCCGAGAGCGGCAAGATCGTCAAACACACAATAAGACCGCGGGCATACACCTATAGCTTGCCCACTTCCCATTTCTTATGCACAATCTTACCGGTCTCTCTGTACCGATTTAAAAATTGTTTTTCACTTGCTATACTATACCACACGCGAGCAACATTGTCAATGCGAACAGCGGAAAAATCTCCAAAAAATTTCGCCAAAAAAGCGGTGGGATATCCCACCGCTTTTCGTTAATATTTATCCATCAATCAGGTCATTTTCTCCTGCTTGACTTTGTGGTCGATGACGTGGCGGGAGGCAAGCTCCTTATGCACATCTTCCACCGTGATGCCCATCTCCACCATCAACACCATCGCGTGATATGCGAGATCGGCGAGCTCATAGATCGTCTCCGCCTTGTCATCCGCCTTACCGGCGATGATCACCTCGGTGCACTCCTCGCCCACTTTTTTGAGGATCTTGTCGATACCCTTCTCAAACAGATAGGTCGTGTACGAGCCCTCGGGCTTGTTGGCTTTGCGACCCTCAAGCAGTTCGTACAGCCCCTGTAGGCTAAATTCCTGCCGCTCGTCGCTGTGCCACAGCTCGTTCGTAAAGCAAGATTCCGTGCCGAGATGGCAGGCGGGTCCCTCCTTCTCCACCACCACGACGAGCGCATCGCCGTCACAGTCAGCGGTAATAGACACGATGTGCTGGTAGTTGCCGCTTGTTTCGCCCTTAAGCCACAGTTCCTGACGCGAGCGGCTCCAGAAACAGGTCAGTCCCTTTTCCATTGAGATGGCAAGGCTTTCCTTGTTCATATAGGCGACGGTGAGCACCTGCTTGGTGACTGCATCCACCACCACGGCGGGGATCAGTCCGTCCTTATCAAATTTCAGCGTATTGATATCGACCATAATTATACCCTCACTATAATGTTGTTGTTTTTGAGTTCTTGCTTGAGATCGGGGATCGCGATCTCCCCGAAATGGAACACCGATGCCGCCAGTCCCGCGTCAATATCGGGGATCGCGCGGAACAGGTCCACGAAATCGCTCATACTGCCTGCACCGCCCGAGGCGATGACCGGCACGTTTACCGCATCGCACACCGCGCGCAACATCTCAATATCAAAGCCACGTTTGACACCGTCGGTGTCGATGGAATTGACCACGACCTCACCCGCACCCATCTCGACACAGCGTTTGATCCAGCCGATGGCTTCCATGCCCGTATCCTCGCGCCCGCCCTTGGCGAACACGCGAAACTCCCCGTCCACGCGCTTGATATCCGCACTCAGCACGACGCATTGACTGCCATATTTCTGCGCCGCCTCGCGCACCAGCTCGGGGTTACGGATGGCACCCGAATTGACACTGACCTTATCCGCACCGCACTTGAGCACGCGGTCGAAATCGTCGAGCGTGTTGATACCGCCGCCGACGGTCAGCGGGATGAAGATGGTGCTCG
>JAZOCG010000077.1:0-3520 GCA_045596345.1 Acutalibacteraceae bacterium | reverse complement strand
CCTATGAGCAAACGCTGATGGCGAAAATGGCGACCACCGAAGCCCCGACGCTGTTCCAGATTAACGGACCGCGCGGATACAAAAACTGGCAGGAATATTGCGCCGATCTGTCGGGGACCGAGCTGTATAAGCACCTGACCGACAAATCCCTTGCCGTCACCGACGGGAACAAGGTGGTCGGTATCCCCTACGTTGTCGAGGGCTACGGCATCATTTATAACAAGGCGATCACCGACAAATATTTTGCTCTCACCGACCGCGCGACCACGTTCTCGTCGATGGACGAGATCAATTCATTTGATAAGCTGAAATCGCTCGTCGAGGATATGCAGGCGCGCGCCGCCGACCTCGGCATCAAAGGCGTGTTCGCCTCTACCTCGCTGAAAGCGGGCGAGGATTGGCGTTGGCAGACTCACCTCGCCAACATCCCCGTTTTCCACGAATTTACAGCGAACAAGGTCGACCTGACTTCGGATGCAACCAACAACATCGAGTTCCGTTACAGCAACGAATTTAAGAATATTTTTGACCTGTATATCAACAACTCGGTCACCGATAAGAAGCTGCTCGGCACCAAAACCGTGGCGGACTCGATGGCGGAATTTGCCCTCGAACAGTGCGCAATGGTGCAAAACGGCAACTGGGCGTGGAGCCAGATTGCGGACGTGTCGGGCAACAAGGTCAAGGCGGAGAACATCAAATATCTGCCCATCTACACGGGCGTCGCGGGGGAGGAATCCCACGGGCTCGCCGTCGGCACGGAGAACTTCTACGCCATCAACGCCAAAGCCACCGAAGAAGAGCAGAAGGCGGCGGCGGATTTCATCTACTGGATGTATTCCAGCGACAAGGGGAAACGCGCTGTCACCGAGGAGCTCGGTTTTATTGCGCCGTTTGACACCTTCACCGATAACGAGCGACCCAATGACCCGCTCGCCCGCGAGATCGTCCGTTGGATGAACAAGGACGGGGTCAAAACCATTCCGTGGAACTTCACCCTGTTCCCCTCGGCACAGTTTAAGGAATCCTTCGGCAGTTCTCTGCTCAAGTACGCCCAAGGCAACAAAGACTGGTCCGATGTCAAGGCGGATATGGTTGCCGACTGGAAAAAGGAAAGCGCGGCGGCGTCCTGACGTATAGCGAAAGGACGGCACGGCTATGAATCATCCACTTAAACGACAATTCGCCGCGTTTGTGTTACCGACCTTGTTGGCGTTCACCGTGGCGTTTATTATCCCCTTTGCGATGGGCGTGTGGCTGTCCTTTACGAAATTCACGACCGTCACCAACGCCAAATGGGTGGGGCTGGATAACTACATCCGCGCCTTCACCACCGACAACGATTTTCTGCGCGCGCTCGGGTTTACCGCCCTGTTTACGGTCGTGACCGTCATCACGGTGAATATCCTCGCGTTTTTACTCGCACTATTGCTCACCCGCGGACTAAAGGGTACCAACCTCTTTCGCTCGGTGTTCTTTATGCCGAACCTCATCGGCGGTATCGTGCTGGGATATATTTGGAATCTGCTCATCAACGGTGTGCTCAGCCTGTGGGGGGTGGACATCACCTTCGCCGCCCGCTACGGTTTTTGGGGGTTGGTGTTGCTCACCAACTGGCAACTCATCGGGTATATGATGGTCATTTATATCGCGGGGCTGCAAAATATCCCGCCCGCACTGACCGAGGCTGCCGCCATCGACGGCGCATCGCCGCGCGAGGTACTGTTTAAGATCAAGCTTCCGATGGTGATGCCTTCCGTTACCATCTGCACATTCCTGACACTGACTAACGCCTTTAAAATGTTCGATCAAAACCTCGCACTGACTGCGGGCGCGCCCGAGCGGCAGACCGAGATGCTTGCCCTCAACATCTATCAAACCTTCTACGGACGGGTCGGCTGGCAAGGCGTCGGACAAGCAAAGGCAGTCGTGTTCTTCCTCTTGGTGGCACTGATTGCGTTTATCCAACTGCGCGCCACCCGCAGCAAGGAGGTGGAGGCATGACCCGTCGTCGCTCCCTTGACCGCCTGCTCACCGTTCTTCTGGCGGTGGTCGGCGCACTGTTTTTGGTGCCGATCCTGCTCGTGTTGCTTAATTCCTTTAAATCGCGGTTTTATATTTCGGGCGAGCCATTCGCATTGCCCAACGCCGACACCTTCGTAGGACTCGAAAACTATCTGCGGGGGCTGACCTCGGCGGGGTTTCCCGCCGCCTTCGGACGGTCGGTGTTCATCACCGTCGCCTCCGTCGCGCTCATCGTTCTATGCACGTCGATGACCGCGTGGTATCTCGTGCGGGTGAAGACCCGCTTGACCAAGCTGCTGTATTATCTGTTTGTGTTCAGTATGATCGTGCCGTTTCAAATGGTGATGTTCACGATGACCTACGTTGTCGGGCGCATCGGATTTGATAACGTCATCGGCATCGTACCCGTCTATCTCGGCTTCGGCGCGGGGTTGTCGGTGTTTATGCTCAGCGGATTTATCAAGTCCATCCCGCTCGACATCGAAGAGGCGGCGATCATCGACGGCTGCACCCCGTGGCAGTGCTTTATCCACGTGGTGTTCCCTGTTCTGCGCCCCACCGCCGTCACCGTCGCCATCCTCAACGCGATGTGGATATGGAACGACTATCTGCTGCCCTATCTCATCCTCGGCACACGCCAAAAAACCATACCTGTCGCGATCCAGATCGCGATGCAGGGCGCGTACGGTGCCACCGACTACGGCGGGCTGATGGCGATGCTGGTGCTCGCGATCATCCCCATCATCGTGTTCTATCTCATCGGACAAAAATATATTATTGAAGGTGTTATCGCGGGCGCGGTAAAAGGCTAACGGCGCGGCATACCATTTTTACAACCATTTAATTCCGTTGCCGCGCCCCCGCGTTTGATACGTCGCATCAAACGCCCACATCTCATCCCCCCGCAACACCGACAAATCTCACAGCAAAGGAACGGATCCCTATGACCGACAAACGCGCAAGCGGCGTACTGCTGCACATCAGTTCACTCCCCGGCGACTACGGCATCGGCACGCTGGGCAAAGAGGCGTATCGCTTCGTCGATTTCCTGCGACAGGCGGGACAGACCTACTGGCAGATCCTGCCCGTCTGCCCCGTCGGCAAAGGCAACTCCCCCTATCAAAGCTTTTCCAGCTTTGCGGGTGAGGCGTTGTTCATCGACCCTGCTGACCTGCATCGCCTCGGTTATCTGACAAAGGACGAGCTCGCAGCGACATCCCTCGGCGGCAACCCCGAAAAGGTAGACTTTGAAGCCGTAAGAAAAGCGCGCGACACCCTGTTTGCCATCGTGTTTCCCCGCTTTGTTGCCGCGCCGCCGAAGGATTTTGACGACTTCTGCCGCGATAATGCCGCTTGGCTGGACGACTACGCGCTGTTTATGGCGATTCGCGAACACAAGGGCGATCTGCCCCTGCAACAATGGGAGACCGACATTCGCTCCCATCGCTCAAAGACGGTGGCGATGTGGCGGGTCAAGTGCGCCGAGCGCGTGCGG
>JAZOCG010000076.1:0-4149 GCA_045596345.1 Acutalibacteraceae bacterium | reverse complement strand
CGACATGGCTACGATCCGACTTCCGCAGGCGGTCTGATAGGCAGGGAGCGTTTGCGTCAGCGCCGGATTGAGGATACTGAATTTGGGGCGCAGGACATCGCTGCCCGTGCCGCGTTTGAGCATCCCGTTCTCGTGGGTGATGACCGTGTTGGTGCTGCCCTCGCTGCCTGCTGCGGCGATGGTGAGCACCGTGCCGACGGGCAGAGCGGTTTCAATCGGTTTTCCGTTGTAAAAGTCCCAGAAATCGCCGTTGTACGGCACGCCCAGCGCAATGGCTTTTGCCGAGTCGATGGTGCTGCCGCCGCCTACGGCGAGCAGGAAATCCACCCCTTCGCGGCGGCAAAGCTCAATGCCCTCGTACACCAGTCCGCTGCGCGGATTGGGCATCACACCGCCGAGCAGAACATACGGGATGTTCTCGCGGTCAAGCGATGCCTTTACGCGGTCAAGCAGTCCCGAGCGAACGACACTGCCGCCGCCGTAGTGGATAAGCACCTTGCTACCGCCGTAGCGCTTGACGTATCCGCCGACGGTGTTTTCGGCATCCTTGCCGAAGGCGAAATAGGTCGGAGAATAGAACGTAAAATTATTCATACAATCACCTCATACCAATGGCAAATATGGTATTTCCATTATAACGAAAACTCGCCGTATTTTCAAGTCAAAAAAACCGCCGTCGGCTCATTTTCGAGCCGACGGCGGCGAAATGGATCAGAATACGTCTACGTCGTAGCCAAGATAGGTTTCGAACGCTTCCTTGATGGGAGCGCGCAGGTCGCTGTATGTAATGCAGATGTGGTGCTTATAGCCGTTCTTGGCCATATAGTTGGCGATGTCGGTGAGGCCTTCCTTCTCGACGACCTTGCCGCTGCCGAAGAAGCCTTCTTCGATGGCATCGTCGGTGAACACGCCGTCGGAAACGAACGCCTTGACCTTGCCGCCCTCGGTGCGGATGCTGCCGAAGGTAATTTTGCCTTCGAGCATATCGCCCTTGTTAACGCCGACACCCGAGCCTTCGCCGTAGGACTTCTTGAACATCAGATGCTCGATGGTCTTGCCCTTGCCCTTCATCAGCGAGATCGCCATCGGGCCGCAGTGGAACATAATCGCCTTGTTGCGGTCGTTGCCGAAGTTGTTGTTGAAGTCAAGCAGCATCGTGGGCATATCCGCGGCGAGGGAAAGCGCACGCATCATCACTGCGTTGGAGATATCGGTCTCGCAAGCGGTGGCAATGCCCTTTTCGTTGAGGATACCAACGCTGGTGCAGGGGGCGATGCCCATCTCGGTCTGGAATTCGGGCCAGCAACGGATCGCCATCGCGGAGAGGTTGTTCTCCTTCGCGATGTCTTCCAGCACGACCTGCAATTTCGCCATACTCTCCAATTTCTCGATCGGATAGCCGGAGAACTCGGTCACTTCTTCGATCTCCTTGATCATCGCCTTGGTCTGCTCATCGGTCACCTTCTTGACACGCGCGAAGATCTCGCTGAGGTCAAAGGTCTCGACGTTGATGTTCTTGTTCTGCAAGGCGATCTCATCGATACGCACCGTCTTGAACGCCGAGGTGCGCGCGCCGACGATGCCGACGTTAAACACCTTCATACCGTTTACGACGCGGCAAACGGCGGCGAAGTTGTGCAGATCCTTCTTGAAGCTGTCGCTGTCGGGTGCAACAGCGAAATCGGTGGTCATGGTGAAGGGTACCTGCGCCTGACGCAGGACGTTGCACATCGCGAACTTACCGCAATATGCGTCACGGCGGTGAGCAAAGTCCATCAGACCTGCCTCGTCGGGATATGCCTGAATGAGAATCGGAACTCCGGCATCGCGCAGCGCGACCAGCGCACCGTTCTCGTCACCGAAGTTGGGCAGGGAGACGATGATACCGTCGTATTTGCCCTTGTTCTGCGCGAGGAACTCGGCGAAGATCTTACCCTCAGCAGGGGTCTCCACCGCGCCGTAGCGCATCTCATCACTCTCGGCAAGGATGTAGTTGTAGCCGCACTCGTCGAGCACACGGCACATCTCCTTGCGGGAGTCGTCGATCAGTTCGCCGGGAAAAAATCCGCGGTTGGCAAAGTATAATGCAAAAGTCATTGGTCATACCTCCTTTTTTGTTTAATTATATTATAAAAGACTTGGCATACGGAAAAATAGTAACAAAATTCCTCGGAAAATGGTAAAATAGCAAAGTGAGCCACAAAAAAACATAGGAAATTTATGCCGTCGGGATAAAAATACCTAATTTTTCGTTGACTTTTACTGTTTTTTCTTTATACTGAGAAGAGAGAGGTGAGGGAATGTGATTGTCAACTACGATATCGAGACCATACGGGAGTTTCTCCGTCACTTTCATAAGATTACGAGCTTTCCTATCAGCTTTTGGGATAACGAGCTGAATCAGCTCATCTATCAGCCGAGCGAGATGCCGACCTTCTGCCGTTTGATTAAAAGCTCGCCCGAGGGTGCCAAGCGGTGCTATCTCTCCGACACGCAGCTGTGCGGTCGGTGCCGCAACAGCCTCAGCCCCGAGACGCACAAGTGCCACGCAGGGCTGGTGGATACGGCGGTGCCGATTATGTTTGAGGATAAGCTGTTCGGCTTCATTATGTTCGGACAGGTAAAGGATCCGCAATATCCGAAGAACAGCTATGCCGAGATCGAGCGCCTGGGAGAGGAGCTGGGTCTGCCGGTGGACGAGCTGCACGCCGCCTATGAGCAGCTGTACCGCTTTGACAGCGCGATGATTGATTCCGCGGCAAAGATCCTCACCGCCACGATGTATTATCTCTACACATCTGCCTGCAAGTTCACCGAAAGCGAGCTGGTCAACCGCATCGACAAGTGGATCGACGACAATCTTGCCGCGTCCATCTCGGTGACGATTCTGTGCAGTGAGTTTGATATATCGAAAAATAAGCTCTACGCCATCTGGAAAAATCGCTTCGGTATCACCATCGGCGACTACATACTCCAAAAGCGGATGAAACGCGCGAAAAAGCTGCTGTTGCAGGGAGATGATAAGATCAACGTCATCTGCGAGAAGGTCGGTATTCCGGATTACAATTATTTTTCCAAGGTGTTCAAAAAGTTCTATTCCGTATCACCGAGCAAGTTCCGCAAGCTGGGGAAATGATGGGAAAATAATCGGGTTTTGCGGGAAAATTTTCACTAGTAAATCGCCCCCCTTTATTGTACAATAGTACAAAAAGGAGGGCGATTTTTATGAATAAACTTGGTATTTTTATGAACTTCTGGGAGAAGAACTGGGACGCTGATCACGCCAAATACATCAAAAAGGCGGCAAACATCGGTTTCGACGTGTTGGAATTCCAGGCACAGCCGCTGCTCGATATGAGCGACGACAAGCTGCGCGACCTGAAAAAGATGGCGGACGAGGTCGGCATTGAGCTGACTTACAGCCTTGGTCTGGATCCGGCGTACGACGTGTCCTCTCCCGACGAGAAGATTCGTCTGGGTGGTGTGGATTATCTCAAACGCATCGTCGAGCAGATCGGTAAGATGGACGGCGTGTTGCTTTCCGGCGTGAGCTATGCCGGCTGGGGCAGCCCCTCTTACGTAATGAACGATAAGACGCCTCTGTTGGAGAACAGCCTGAAAAGTATGCGCGAGATCATCAAAACGGCGGAGGACAACAATGTCACCTACTGTGTGGAGGCGGTCAACCGCTTTGAGGGTTGCCTCATCAACACCGCGCAGGAAGCGCTGGATTACGTGGCGCAGGTGGACAGCAAGAACATCGGCGTTCTGCTGGATACCTATCATATGAACATTGAGGAAAACAAGATCGGGGATGCTATCCGTCTGGTGGGCGACAAGCTGACCAGTTTCCACACGGGTGAAAACAACCGTACCGCCCCCGGTCGCGGTCACCTCGATTGGGACGAGATCTTCTCCGCGCTCAAAGATATCAACTACAAGAACCGCATTGTGTGCGAACCCTTCGTGATGCAGGGCGGCGAGGTTGGTCGCGATATTAAGGTGTTCCGCGATCTGCTCGCTGATCCCACCGAGGCAAAGATCGATGCCGAGGCGAAGTACATTCTTGATTTCGAGCGTGCGATGCTCACCAAGTACGGTATGGCTTAATTGATACTATATCTGTAAACGAAACCCTCCTACGGGATG
>JAZOCG010000075.1:0-8244 GCA_045596345.1 Acutalibacteraceae bacterium | reverse complement strand
CTGCGCGAGGTGTTTAAGCGTGGCTCCATCGACTCGCTCGATCAAGAGACGCTGTTCACCATTCAGAAGTTCTTTGAGAATAACCTCAACGTTTCCGAAACTTCCCGCAAGCTGTTTGTCCACCGCAACACGCTGGTCTATCGTCTGGAGAAGATCAAACGCTTGACCGGTCTGGATCTGCGGGAGTTTGATGACGCTATCGTATTTAAGGTTGCACTGATGGTGAAGAAGTATCTCAGTGCCAATCCGGTGAAGTATTAAACAGCCGCCGGAAGAATTGTCTTATTCCAGCCGTCGGCAGGCGATGTCGACGGCTGTGTTTGGTTAGAATGGTAATCATTTTCACTTGTTTTGCTTTGCTTTGTCCGTTATAATGATGAGCGGGATGACAGGATGTTCCTGCTGCCTTGTTTACTGTGAGGTATCGGGAGTTTTTTCGTGTAATAAGTGAGAGACCAGAGCCCATCCCCTGTCCGTTTCGGACACCTGAATAAAAGGTGACACGAGTAATCCGAACCTGCCTCAAAGGGGCTGATTTCGGTGCTTTTCGCCCTTTTTTCTTTGATAGGCGTCAGCCTATCTGCAGAAAAGAAGAACAAAAATTCCTCGAAATCGGCACCCTTTGAGGTCGAAGATTTTAAGAAGAGCGGATTTTTGGTCAACCAAGGCACAAAGCGCAGCCAATGCTGGCGCATTGGCGAGCATTTTAACGACGGGTGAGCGAAAATCCTCTTTCATAAAACAAGTTCGGATTACTCGCGTCACCTTAGAAACACCGCGTCTTTACGGACGCTTATGGATCAGCCGGACAGATAAGCATCCGGCAGTTAGGAGGCGCAAACCGATGATAGAATTTCAGAGTGTGTATAAGACATACGACACCGGCAGTCACGCCCTCAATGACGTTAATTTGCATATCGACGACGGCGAGTTCGCGTTTATCGTTGGCTCGTCGGGTGCCGGTAAGAGTACTTTCCTTAAGCTGATTATGCGTGAGGAGACCCCCACCTCGGGTGAGGTGATCGTCAACAACTTCCGCCTCTCTCGTTTAAAGAGAAAGGAAGTGCCGTATTTCCGCCGCACGATGGGTATCGTGTTTCAAGATTTCCGTCTGATCGACACGATGACGGTGTACGATAACGTGGCGTTCTCGATGCGCGTGATCGGGAAGAGCCGCCGCGAGATCCGCCGTCGCGTACCTTTCGTGTTGCAGCTTGTCGGTCTGCAGGAGAAGAGCGGGCGTTACCCGAAAGAATTGTCGGGCGGCGAGCAGCAGCGCGTCGGTCTAGCCCGCGCGCTGGTCAATAACCCGTCACTCATTATTGCGGACGAGCCTACCGGCAACGTTGATCCGCAGATGTCCCATGACATCGTGGAACTGCTTACCCAAATCAACGAAAAAGGTACCACCGTATTGATGGTTACTCACGAACACGAGTTGGTCCATCAGTTTGATCACCGTGTGATCACCCTCAAGGATGGGCATATCGTGTCGGATACCGGCCGACGCTTACCCGCGACGGCTAAGACGGGAGGTGAGCCGATATGATGCGAGCGCATGATGTGCGGTATTTGGTACGTGAAGGATTTCGCAACACGTGGCAGAACCGCTTTATGGCATTGGCGAGTATCGGCGTGTTGGTCTGCTGTCTGTTGCTGACCAGCTTCTCGTATTTGGTATTTGTCAACATTGACGCGCTGTTCCAGAACGCGTACGAACAGAATGTGGTGGCGGTCTATCTCGATACCGAACTCGATGATGCCGCCGTCGCCGCGATCGGTGAAACCATCAAGACGACGGACAACGTCGCTAAGGTGGACTTTATCTCCAAAGAGGAATATCTCGAGCGGTTCAACGAGGAGATGGGAGAGGCGGCTTTTGAAGGTCTTGTGGAGGACAACCCCTTACAGGACACCTACATTGTGTCGCTGAAAGATTTGGAAAAATTTGATACCACTCTCAGCACCATCGAGGGCATTAGCGGCGTCGAGGACATCTCGTATGACGGCGACATCGCCAATACATTGACTCGTGTGCGCGGTGTGGTGATCGGTATCGGCGGCGCGATCATCATCGTGCTGTTGGCGGTGTCGCTGTTTATCATCTCCAACACCATCAAACTGACGGTATACAACCGTCGTTTGGAGATCTATATTATGAAATCCGTTGGCGCGACCGACGGCTTTGTACGGTTCCCGTTTGTGGTTGAGGGTGTGATCCTCGGCTTTGTTGCGGGCTCGCTCGGTTACGGACTTCTGTGGCTGTTATACAGCCAATTGGTGAAGAATTTTGCCACCGGCATTTTGTGGAGTTTGGTACCCTTCGCGACGGTATGGGGTCGGTTGCTCATTGGCTTTATGGGCGGCGGCATCCTGGTCGGTGTTTGCGGCAGTGTGATTTCAATGAGCCGTTAT
Organism: Acutalibacteraceae bacterium; assembly: GCA_045596345.1. Taxonomy (GTDB): domain Bacteria; phylum Bacillota; class Clostridia; order Oscillospirales; family Acutalibacteraceae; genus UBA5905. Next base: position 5,829 of record JAZOCG010000075.1, on the reverse strand, counting down.
TTGAAACAAGAAGGGAGCTTGCGTATATGAAAAACAATCTCCTGACTCACCGCGTGTTTGCGGTTATGCTGGCGGTCGTGATGCTGGTCACGGGCAGTGCGGTGTGGACGGCATCTGCCGCGACGAAATCCGAGCTTGAGCAGAAGCTGGAACAGCTCGAAAAACAGGAAGCACAGATCAAGAACCAGTTGGCGGGCGCGAAGAACGATCTGTCCGCCAGCCAACAGCGCAAAAATCTGATCGACTCACAGATCGCCAATGTCAAACAGCAGATCGAACTGTTGGATTCGAAGGTTTCGACTATGAACAAGCAGATCTCTACCGTTGAGGCGCAGATAGCGCAGGCGGAGAGCGACATTGAGGCGAAGAAGGCGGCGATCGCCGATACCCGTGAAAAGCTTGGTGTTCGCTTGCGCGCGATCGCTAAGCGCGGCAACGTATCGGTGCTGCAGATGCTGATAGATACGGAGAATTATACCGATTATCTGCTTAAATCGAAGGCGATGAAACTGATCGCCGAACAGGATCAGGCGGCGATTGACGCTTATGAAGAGGAAATGGCGCAGATCGGTGTCGAGCAAGGTGCGCTCGAGGATCAAAAGGTGGACCTCGAGGAGCAGAAAAAAAGCCTCGAGAGTGTGCGCGCTACCTCTACCGCGAAGAAGAAAGAACTGGACGTGCTGTACGCTGCCGCGCAAGCGGAGGTGCGTAATCTGCAGAACACCGTTTCCGGTTATAACAGCCAGTTGCTCGCTAAGCAAAAGGAAATGGAACAAACCGAGGCGGAGATCACCAAGCTGATCCAGAACACCGCATCTACCGGAAAATACAACGCCAAGATGATGTATTGGCCTGTGCCGACGGTGCGTGCAATATCGTCGACGTTTGGTTATCGATGGGGCACGATGCATCGCGGCATCGACGTCGCGAACGGACCGATCCCGATCTACGGGCAGAACATTGTCGCCGCCGCGGACGGTACGGTGATCTATGCGAACTACACCAGTAACTGGGGCGGTGGCTTCGGCTATTATTGCATCGTCGACCACGGTATCGACAGTCAGGGTCGCAGTGTGACGACGCTGTACGCGCATTGTTCGAAGATGTTTGCGCGTGTCGGGCAGAAGGTCGTCGGCGGAAAAACAGTGCTCGCGCAGGCGGGCTCGACGGGTAACGTGACAGGACCGCACCTGCACTTTGAGGTGCGCCTCAACGGTCTGTCGGTCAATCCGCTCGGCACGTATGTCAGCCCGAATGTGAACTAACCCGAAATGGGGGATAGCAGATGAAAAAGAAATTAACCTTAAGCACAACCCTGACGCTGATCGTGTTGACGGCGGCGTTGGCGGTGTCTGTGACGATGATGCTGGCGATGCGGTATTTCAACCGACAGGTGCAGTGGGTCTCTCAGCGCAAGGCGATGTATACGTACATCGACCAGGCGGATCAGGCGATCCGTGAGCACTATTCCACACTCAACGAAGAAACGCTGCGGCAAAACGTCATCGCGGGTTTTGTGGCGGGTAGCGGCGATCCTTACGCGACGTATTTTTCCCCGCAGGCATACGTTGATGAGCAGGAGCGTCTGTCCGGCTATGCCAATAACGTTGGCGTCAGCGTGTGTAAGGATGCGAATGATAACACCGTGATCTACGCGGTTGCTCCCGATTCCGCCGCGGATAAGGCAGGCGTGCAAAAGGGCGATATCCTCACCACAGTGAACGGGACGGACATCGTCGGTATGAAGTTGAGTGACACTCAGCATATGATCAACAGCGGTGACAAGGTACTGCTCAGTGTTTTGCGCGACGATACAGCGGTGGCGTTTGAATTATCGCCTTACCGCTACGTGGTACGCAGTGTACAGGGCACGACCATCGGCTCAGTTGGCTATATCAAGATTTCCGCGTTTTACGAGAATACGCCGGCGCAGTTCACCGAAATCTTTGATGAAATGAATAAGACGGGCATTTCCGGCTTGATCATCGACTTTCGAAACAATCGCGGCGGACTTCATCAGTCAATGCAGGAGATGCTCTCCAAGCTGACACCGCTCGGTGTGTATGGTTCAATGATCGATAAAGACGGCAACACGACGACGCTGAGTTCGACGGTGAATACCCAGCTCGGTGTCGCTACGGTCACACTCGTCAATGCCAACACAGCCGGTGAGGCGGAGTTCATCGCGGGCGCGATGCAGGAGCAGAGCCTGACTACGGTGATGGGTGTCACCACCGCCGGAAAGGCGAAATATCAGGAGTTTATCAAGATCACGCTGGATAACTCGGCGATCAAGCTGACAAACGGCAACTATTCTTTGCTTAAGGGCGGCTCGTATGAGGGCAAGGGCATCATCCCGAACAAGGAGGTTACCTTGACCGAAGAAGAGCAGCAGCTGTTCCCGCTGTTGACTGCGGAAACCGATCCGCAGCTTAAGGCGGCACTCGCACAGCTCAGTGCGGCGGAGAGCGGAGCGTTGAATTCCACGACCACTACGCCGGCTCCCTCGCAATCCACCACCGCTGAAACCACGACCACAACGGCGACTAACTAACAAGATAAAAAAGAGGTCCTCGACCATATCGGTCGAGGACCTCTTTTTTTATACCGTTTCGATTATTTGAGCACCTGCGGTGCAAACCACAACACCAGCAGCACTACGATGCCGAGGGCGATGCGATACCAGCCGAAAGGCTTGAAATCGTGTTTCTTGATGAACGCCATCAGGAAACGAATGACCAGCACCGACACGAGGAAGGAAACCACCGTCGCGATAGCGAGCAGGATCCATTCTTCGGTGGTGAAGGAATAGCCGTCAAGAAGGAAGAATTTAACCACCTTGAGACCGCTGGCACCGAGCATCACGGGGATCGCCATAAAGAAGGAGAACTCCGCGGCAACGGCGCGTGAGGTGCCGAGCAGAGAGGCACCGAGAATAGTCGAGCCTGAGCGGGAGGTGCCGGGGATGAGCGCGAGCATTTGGAACGCACCGATGCCGAATGCCCGCTTGTAGCTGATGTCCTTGAGATCGGACACCTGCTCACGCTTGTTCTTGCGGCTCTCCATCCAGATGAAAGCGATGCCGTAGAGGATGAGCGCAGCGGCGATGATAACGGGTGCAGACAGCACGCCGTCGATCAGATCGTCCAGTGCCAAGCCCGCGATCGCCGCGGGAATGCTCGCGATGAGCACCTTGCTCCACAACACCCAGGTATCCTTCTTCTCCTCACTCGATTTCTTGGGCGAGAAGGGGTTGAGCTTGTGAAAATACAGCACCACCACCGCCATGATCGAGCCGAGCTGAATGATGACCTTGAACACGTCGAAGAACGCCTCGGAGGCATTCATCTTCCATACGGCGTCGAGCAACAGGATATGCCCCGTACTGCTGACGGGCAGCCATTCGGTGATACCCTGCACGATGCCTTGCACGATCGCCTTGAGAATTTCCACGAGGAACATAGTCGTTACCCCCTAGTTAACAGTTATTACAGATCGATCTCATTGAGCAGGTCACGAAGCAGGATCACTTCGTCCGCCGAGATGGTAACGCCCTTGCCCATTTTCGTGTGGTCGGGAGCCCAGTCACGGATATCATACTTCGGCTCGCGGTCATTCCAGCTCACCAGGTTGAGTTCCTTTGTCCAACCGGAGGGGGACTGGGACAGCACGCCGCATTCTTTCACGATTTCATACTTCAATTCTGCCATGGGAAATACACTCCTACATTAATTTATTTTCGCGGCATCAGCCGCTGATACAGAGTTTTACTCTGTTATCGCTAAAGTGAGGTGCTTGCGGTCATTTCGTCAGCCAGTCTTCCAGCCGATCGAGCAGCCCGCGCCGTTTGATGGTATTGGTGCGAGGTCGCACCGAGGGGACATCACCGCCGCCCTTCGTCTCCCGCTGTGGCGTCACCGCCTTGCGGGCGGGCGGGTCAGCGAAAAAAGTGGGTCGCGCGGTCGGCGGCGGTGCCCGCCAACTCCTTCGCCTTGTTAAACCAGTTGTTCAGCACACCGTTGAGCTTTACGTCGCTCTCGATCTTCTCCTGTCGCAGGGCGCGCTTTTGCGTGTCAATACCCTCTTGCAGTTCGCCGAGCTGAGCGAGTAATGCGGACACCAACGCATAGGTGTTGTCCAGCGTTTCCTCGGCGCGGCGGGAGGCACTCTCGGTGAAGGGACGGATGATGTTATCGAGATGCTCTTTCATCCCGTCACTGCGACCGAGCACCGCCTCATAGCGGGCGACCACCGCCTCCAGAGAGGCAAGCCGCTCGTTACGTTGGGTGAGCTCCTGTTCGCGGGTGGCGAGCCGATCCTCCGCCGCCATCATTTCGGCGCGCGCGGATTGGCTCTTCTCCTCGCACTGGGCGAGCTTGTGGGTGAGCTGGCTGTTCTGTGCGAGTGCCTCACTTAGCTCCTCGCGCATTCCGTTGAGCTGCTCCTCAAGTGCCTGCACCTGCTCGGCGAGCGGGCGAGCGGTCTCGATCTCTTCCTTGAGTGCTTCCATCTCGGCAGTCATCGCCTCGTGCGCTGCCTGCAACTCTTCGGCTTTTGCCTCAGCGGCTTCTGCCTTCTCGCGGTCAGCAATTGCCTGCTGTTCGAGCTGTACGCGCTCTTCATTCCAGCTACCCGTGAGCTGGTCTATGTAGTTAAGGACATCGGTTTTGTTGAAGCCGCCGATAGCGGAGCGGAACATGCCTTTCTCTTCCATATCTATACGCTTCCTTTTTTCAATATAACGGGCAGTGAAGAAATCCCGCATATAATCAAAATAAGTATACCATAAAGATAGGCGGCTTGTAAAGCCCCTCTTTTATACATAATTATAGAGAAGTTTTACACGGAAACAGCATATTATATAAGGATGCGGCGGGATAGTGAAAAGAGTTGCAATTATAAGAAAAATGTGGTATCGTATAATTAGTATGGGTAATGTGTGTCGAAACAATAACGAGGAGAATGTTGCCATGAATGGTAGAAGAGTATTTGCGCTGTTAGTATCGTTAATGATGGTTTTGTCGATTATACCGTTTGGAACATTGACGGCGGTTGCCGCCAAGCCTTCGAGCGGCATAACCGCGCAGATCAGCGTCAAATCCGCACACAAGCCTGTTACCGCAGACAAATACTACCAGTATTCATCTCTGAATTCGACGCAGAAAAAAGCGTATAACGCCATCGTCAAAGGAATAGCTGAAGTGAAAAACACGATCGATATTGCTTCCTATAAGTTCGGTCAGGACGATGCGTTTTTGCTTATTGAAAAGGTTCTCGCTGACCATCCGGAGTATTTCTACGTTTCGAAGGAATTCCGTGTAACGATTGATGGAAAAAGCAAAAAGGTCAAAGATGCCATCCTACTGTATACCGACGGCAAAAAAACGGATACGATCGACATGAAGAACAATAAGCCCGTCGTCAAAGCAAACCGAAAGACCATTTCACAGCAGATCGAAGTGCTCAACAAAAAAACAAATGAGATCCTCGCAAAAATATCCACGAAGGACTCACAGCTCATAAAAGAAAAGACCATTCACGATTATCTGACCGCAAATATCAAATATAATTACAAGGCATTACAGAACAGTGCCTCGGCGTCAACGCACGTCTGGGATATCTATGGTGCACTGATCGAAGGCTCGGCTGTTTGCGAAGGGTATGCAAAGTCGTTCGTTTATCTTTGTCGCCTCGTTGGCATCAATGCGACGACCATAATCGGCTATGCTAACGGCGATCATATGTGGAACGCCGTCGAGATCGATAAGTCCTGGTATTTGGTGGACGTCACGTGGGACGATTACGACAGCTCGAATATCACTCTCTATC